>CALARM010000569.1 GCA_937888925.1 uncultured Synergistia bacterium
ATAACAGAGCCTTTTTCTCTCGGCATACTTGCCTCTCCCGGAACTATGGGAGTGGATATTGTAGCAGGAGAAGGACAGTCTTTCGGCAATCCTGTAGCTTTCGGAGGACCTCATCTGGGATTTCTGGCCTGTAAAAATGCACTCATGAGAAAAATGGCAGGACGTCTTGTAGGACTTACTCACGATCATGACGGTAAAAGAGGTTTTGTCCTTACTCTGCAGACAAGGGAACAGCATATAAGAAGAGAAAGAGCTACGTCCAATATATGTTCCAATCAGGCTCTATGCGCACTTGCCGCTACCATATATTTATCATATATTGGTAAAGAAGGCTTTAGAGACATGTCCTATCAATCTTTTCAGAAAGCCCTTTACGGAAAGAAAAAAATTTCAGAACTGAAGGGTTATGAGGTAATGTTTACTGCTCCTTTTTACAATGAATTCCTTGTGAAATGTCCTGATGATCCGGCGAATATAAATAAGTTTTTACTGGAAAAAGGTATAATAGGAGGATATGGAGTAGAAAAATATTATCCTCATTTGAAGAACTGTATGCTTTTATGCTTTACTGAAAGAAACAGTCGTTCATCAATAGATAAACTAGTCAATCTTTTAGGGGAGGCAGTGAAATAAGATGTTAATTTTTGAAAAAAGTGTTCCAGGAAGAAGAACTTTCAGACTTCCATCTCTTGATGTGCCAGAAGGATTACTGTCAGACCATATACCTGAACATTATCTTGCAAAATCCGCTCCGTCTCTTCCGGAGGTTTCGGAAGTAGACCTTGTGAGACACTATACCGGTCTTTCCAGAAAGAGTTTTGGTGTCGATCTTGGCTTTTATCCTCTTGGTTCATGCACTATGAAATATAATCCGAAAATCAATGAAGATATATCCAGATTACCGGGGTTTTCTCATATACATCCCTTCCAGTCTGAAGACACTGTTCAGGGAGCAATGGAGGTTATTTATGAACTGGATAAATGCCTCTGTGCAATAACAGGGATGAGCAGATTTACCCTTCAGCCTGCAGCAGGAGCCCACGGTGAGTTTACCGGTCTTCTTATTGCAAAAGCTTATTTTGAAAGTAAAGGGCAGAAACGTTCTGTAGTAATAATTCCCGATTCCTCTCATGGAACAAATCCTGCAAGTGCAGCAATGTGCGGATTCAAAACGGTTCAGGTTAAATCTGATAGCCGTGGCTGTATAGATATGGAAAAACTTAAAGAAGTTTTAAATGAAGAAACTGCTGTTCTTATGCTTACCAATCCCAATACTCTCGGACTTTTTGAAGAAGATATACTGAAGATAACGGAAATGGTTCATGATGCAGGAGCTTTACTTTATTATGACGGAGCCAATTTAAATGCCATACTCGGCATATGCAGACCTGCAGATCTGGGTTTTGATATAGTTCATCTGAATTTACACAAAACCTTTTCTACTCCTCACGGAGGAGGCGGGCCCGGAGCAGGGCCTGTAGGAGTGACGGAAAAACTGGTTCCCTATCTTCCTGTACCTTTAGTAGATATGAAAGATGGCACTTATTACTTTAATTATGACCTGCCTCAATCTACAGGCAAGGTCGGGACTTTTTACGGGAATTTTGCTATTCTTCTCAGAGCCTATGCTTATATTCTGACCTATGGTAAGGAACATATTCGTAAAGTCGGTGAAATGGCTGTACTGAATGCCAATTATCTTATGAAAAAACTTTCCGAAGATTATCATTTGCCATATAAAAGGACATGTAAACATGAATTTGTTCTTTCTGCAAGTGAACAGAAAAAATATGGCGTTCGTGCCCTTGATATTGCAAAAAAGCTTCTTGATCATGGCTTTCATGCTCCTACTATTTATTTCCCTCTTATAGTGGAAGAAGCTATAATGATAGAACCTACGGAAACAGAAAGCAGAGAAACCCTTGATAGTTTTATTAAGGTTATGAAAGATATTGCAAAAGATGCAGTGGAAAAACCTGATAGTTTCTGTCATTCTCCTTCTACTACACCTGTTGGAAGGCTTGATGAAGTAAGTGCTGCAAGAAAACCTGTTTTGCGCTGGGGGGCTTAGATATGGAAGACAATGAGAAAAAGGGAGAATCTGAAAAAAAAGAAGACCTTGAGAAAAAGGAAAATGCAAAAAACCTCTGTAATGAAGGAGCTGAACATTTAAAGCAAAAACTCTATGATATTGCTATTATGAAGTTCGACAAAGCTCTGGAATATGACCCTGCTCTTGCCGATGCCTGGCATAACAAGGGGCTTGCCTACAGAGAAGCAAAGAAATATGATGAAGCTTTGAAAGCTTTCGATAAAGCTCTTGAGATAAATTCAGACCTTTTCAGATCTATGATAAGCAAAGGCGATACATTGTTTATGCAGGGATTTTTACTTGAGGCTACAGATCTGTTTTTTGGTCTTGCTGCAAGAGGTATAAGCCCTGAAAAGGTTGAAAAAAGAGCTGAGAAAATAAAGTTTGAGCAGGGTATAGAAGAAGCAGTGAGAGGCAGATCTCTATTTAAAGAAGGTAATATGGAAAAAGCAATAGAAGAATTTGATGCCTCTCTCCAGAAAAATCCAAATGACAGGCTTGTATGGGTTTATAAAGGAAAGGCTTTAAGTCAGTTAAAGAGATATGATGAATCTGTAGCATGTCTGAATGAAGCTATAGGCAGGTTTTCCTATCCGGAAGCTTATAAAGCAAAGGCTTTCGTCGTGTATGAACAGGATAATATTGAAGAAGCCTATCTTTGTATTGAAGCCTATCTTGAAACCAGTCCCTATGATGAAAGTGCTGTAACGTTGCATAAAAACTGTCAGTCCAGGTTAATGCATAAGACCGGCTCAGGGATGCTTCTATCAGGAAAATTAAAAAAGAAAGAACAGGATGAGCAGTTTAAAGAAAATGTTATGAAAGCTATCTGTATTCTGATCCTTATGTTTTTTGTATATCTCTGGGCTACAAAATCTCAGCGTCTTGTGTCTACTCTTAAAGAAACAGAGAGTAATGTGAAAAAGAATCAGGTGATTTATGAACTGGCAGGTCAGAGAGGTGATATTGCTTTTGATGCTCTCGTTAAATCTCTCTCTGATAAAAATTCAGGAGTGAGAGCGTCTGCAGTAAATGCCCTGAGCATAATGAGGGATAAGAGAGCGGTAGATCCTGTTATAGGTATGTTAGTTGATAAAAGCTATGATGTGAGATATGTAGCATGTATTGCTCTGGGTAAATTAAATGATAAGAAGGCTGTTCAACCTGTTGCAAATATTTTAAAAAATGATAGTAGTACCCCTGTTAGAATGGCTGCAGCAAAGACACTTGGTTTGCTTGGTGATCCTGCGGTTGTCTCTGAGCTTTCTGATGCTGTTTTAAATGATAAAGAACTGCCTGTACGCTTTTCTGCCATAGATGCTCTGGGAATTATCGGAGATAAAAATGCTGTAGATGCACTTAAGAATATGGCGGGGAAGATAAAAGATAAAGATGTTTCCGGAAAAATAAGTGAGACATTGCAAAAGCTTGGCGTAAAGAAGTGAACAGTAAAAACAGTGACCGGTGACCAGTGAACAGTAATTACTGACAGGTAATATAACTGATCTTTGTTAGCTGACTCTGAATAATGATAAGCAGTAAGTAATAGCTGAAAAAGCTGGTAATTGATAATTGATCACTGAAAAAATTGATCGATGCAAAAAGTGATCACTGAAAAAAAGTGATCGGTGAAACAATGAGCACTGGAAAAAATGATAGCTATAAAAACTGATCACCGGTCACTGATAACTGATAACTGACAAAGAGGTGTTTTAATGATTGATGTTACTCCCCTGGGGACAATTTTAAAAGGAAAGTATCAGATTACAGAACTGATTAAAAGAGGCGGTATGGGAGCTGTTTTTAAAGTCAGGGAAATACCGTCCGGTAAAATATGGGCTTTAAAAGAACTTTTAGATCTCGATACTGATGTGAATGAAAGAGAAAATAATTTGAAGATGTTTCAGGAAGAGGCCAGATTGCTGGCAACTCTGTCTCATCCTAATATTCCTCAGGTTGTAGCTTACTTTGCAGAACAGGATCGTCATTATCTTGTTATGGATTTTATCACAGGAGAAAATCTTGAAGAAAAGTTAAATAAAGCACTTCAGAAGAATGAAATTCTTCCGCTGAACCAGGTTCTGGAATGGGCAGGCCAGGTATGCAGAGTACTGGACTATCTGCATAATCATAAACCTACTCCTATTATATTTCGGGATTTGAAACCCGGAAATATTATGGTTACAGGAGAAGGTGTTGTAAAACTGATAGATTTCGGAATTGCCAGAACCTATAAAATAGGGAAGAGAAAAGATACTTTTATTTTCGGAACCATTAACTATGCCTCTCCTGAACACAGAGGTTCTTCTCAGACAGATCATCGTTCAGACATATATACTCTCGGTGCTACTCTATATCACCTTCTGACAGGTTATCCTCCCGTGCCATTTCATACACCTGTCCCGGGAAGTCTTGTAAAGAAAAATCCGAGACTTCCTTATCAGGTTGAAATGTTTATTATTAAATCTATGGCACAGGACAAAATGGAACGTTATCAATCTGCTTCCGAGATGCTTGCTGCCATTCAGTCCCTTTGCGGCCAGCCTGCTCCAGTCAGGCAGGCCGTTCCGCCGCCGACTGCTCCTGTATTTTCAGTTTTACCTGCTCCTCAACCTGTTTCCAGAGATAGTAATGTTAAATTCTGTGACAGGTGCGGCTCATCCAATCGTAAAACAGCTAAATATTGCTCTAAATGCCGTTACATCCTTAAAGGTGGTTCTGCAAAACCGCAGGAACTGCCTGTTTTGAGAACAGATCCTTCTATAATGCCTTCTGTAAAACCACCTGTTTCTTCCGGGGCAACATCAGGAACTTTTTATGAACAGGGTATGAAATATTTTAAGGAAGGGATTTTTACGAAAGCAGGTCAGGAATTTCAACAGGC
>CALARM010000570.1 GCA_937888925.1 uncultured Synergistia bacterium
AAAAAAATGAATAAAAATATCTTTTAAAAAAGATCATTCTATAAATATAAGAGTCAAAAAAATTAAAAATTCCAAAAAAAAATTTATTTATTTTTTATATTTTTTTAGAAAAAGATAATAGTGGAAGAAATTAATAAAGAAGGGATAGAAAAAATAGAATAGAAATAGCACAGAAGATGTCGGAATATAGAGGAAATTAAAGAAAGGATTACCGGGGTTCAGAAAACTTAATCGATAAGAAATATCTATCCTAACAATAAATCTTTCTTACATCCCGGCAATCCTTTAATCCTGCACATCCAGGTTCAGACTACTGATTCTTCACAACACGAAAACCGAGAATATTACTGGCTGTATAAGGATAAATAGCGCCACGATCAGATGACTGGCAACTGACATGATCAAAATCCCAGCAACCGCCACGAACTACACGTCCATTACCTGTGGTGGGACCGGTAGGATTGCTCACGGGACTTATACCGTAATAAGCAGGCGGATTTTCAGTGTTATCACTGTACCAGTCACTGCACCACTCAAATACATTTCCGCTCATATCATAAAGGCCGAAAGCATTCGGAAGTTTCTGACCTGCCTCATGATGATTTCCGCCGGAATTAACACTATACCAGGCATAATTACCTATATTGGGAGGATTGGGCGGATAAGGATCTCCCCAGTAAAACGCTGCCGTCTCTCCTGCACGAATTGCATATTCCCTTTCTGCCTCTGTAGGTAAACGATAACCATTTAAGGTACGCCATACAGACGGATCTGTACCTCTATGACCGGCCGTACCGTAACAGGGAGTTAATCCATGCCGGGCGCTTAACCAGTTGCAGTATTCAACTGCTCCAAACCAGGATACATAGACAACGGGATGGTTTTCATAACCGGAAAGTACTGTAAATGTACCGGGATTAGGACCTCCTCTTATTCCCTGATATTGATTGTCTGTGATAGTAATCCAGTAAAGCCCGCTTTCTGTTTTATTTCCCATGGCATTCAAAAATATTACATAATCTGAATTTCTTATTTCATATTTACACATATTAAAAGCATTCAGAGTAACCGAATGAACCGGTTCTTCCGTTGGATCATCGGCACTGCCCATCTCAAAAGTGCCTGCAGGAATTGATATCATAGGAGGGCCTGCATAAGTTGCCGTAGCAGTAGGTGTTATAGTCGGAGTAGCGGTAGCAGTAGCAGTAGGCTCTACAAGAGGTCTCACATTTATAGACTTTGCTCCTGATGTTACCTCATCGTTTACTGCTCCAAAAGGATTCTCAGGGTTTCCGTTATATTCACTCTCAGTCCTCCAGAACTGAATACGGCACGCACCCTGAGGAACTCCTGTAAAAGTAAAATTGCCTCCGCTGTCTGCAGTCACTGTCTTTATAGGAACTGAACTGCCTGTTATGGATGAACCTGACGGATAGGAATAACTGTAAAATGCAACAAAAGCATTACCTATAGGAGTGGTACCGTCATATTCCACAATCTTACCGGTTATGTCTCCTCTCGGTATATCTCCGGGAGTAAGAACAGGAGTAGGTGTGGCAGATGTTACTGCAAGGACTATATTTACCTCGACTTCTCCTCCCGACGGAACAGAACCATAACCTGTTCCGGTCTTACCATCTGTTCCTGTAGCAATCACTGTTACAGGATTTGAAGGAATTCCGGGAAGAGTATAATGACCATTTACATCAGTTATTGCATAATTTGTAAAATTCTCTACCTTCACTTTTGCATCTTTAACACCGGCTCCGTTATTGGTTACTACACCTTTAACATTACCGACACCATCTGTTACGGTAATACTCACCTCTGTCCCGGAAGAGCCGTCTGTAGCTATAACCTTTCCGATGCCTGCCTTTGTAGCAGTAAATATACCGGTAGATGATATGTTACCTATATCGCCTTCTACTGACCAGGTGACAGATGGTGATACAATAGAACCATTACTGGTAGTGGCATAAACACTGAATTGATATATTCCTCCTATACCTGCCGGACAGAGCAGTCTTTGAGGGATAACTGTTAAATTAGAATAAGTTGAGCCTGCTGCATTCGGGTCAGCTATTACTACTGGCTGTTCTATAGGAACATAAGAGCCATATTCCACTGTTATTGTATTCAATCCGACGGGAAGACCGGAAAGATTGAAATAACCGTTCTTATCCGTATTTCCTTTCACTCCTGCTATTGTTACAGTAGCTCCTTCGGCAGCATGATATCCTGCCGGAGGATTATTGGTGTAAAGTAATACCATTCCTGTACCTGTTAATGTTTCCTGAGAGGAAATTTTATCTTCAGAAAGGAAGGGAATAAATACAAATCCTCCCTGGGAGCCGAATATGGATGAAACGAGAGCCACAAGGGCGCCACACCCGGAAAATGTCAGTACCCCGTAGATAGAAAGACATAAAATTAAAATAAAACTGAACAGAAAAGTCCTTTTCAAAACGTAATACCTCCTTTTTATAAAAATTCTAACACATGGCAAAACCATATAAATATATACTATAATTTCATTCGCCATAACAAATTAAAAATCCTTGTATATTTCACTGTACATAATTTCGATTCCGGCAAAAAATTTCACTTAAAACTAACAACCATGACCGGGTGGTTACAACAAAAATAAGAACTATCTTCTCTTCACAATTCTCATATAAACTACAATAGACACCTTTAACCTGTTATGATATTATGTAAAATAGATTTATATGAGAATCGTAACGCGTAACGCGTAACGCGTGACGGGAGTAACAAATTCTCATACTTCGTTGTGACCGAACAGGTCATGGTCGTTATCATGATAGATAGTAGAGAAATACTTATTACAGAAGGAAAATATGCAAAAAAGATACTTGGCTCCCCCCAGGGAATAACAGGTGGGAAAGCAGGAAGCAGGACATGCGGTACTGCCATGAAAGCAGTAATGAAAGTAGCAGAAGAAAGGCAGGAACATGCATATACCGGCACTACCGGCTATTCAATTGTTATTCTCAAGGAATTTCTGGGATTTTCAGAGAGTCATCCTTTAACTCCCGGCGAATTTCCATTATTAAAAGATCTTATTTCATGCTTGAAGGGCAAAAAATCTTTTGCCGAAATCAAAGAAAAAATAACATTCTTAATCAAATTCACAGATAAAACAGAAAGACATTTTCGCATATTGGCTGAAAGTCCTGATTCTGTAACAATGATAAAGGAAAGGGATAATATCAGCAGTTTCCTCGGTATGTATAAAAAGTGTCTTACAGAAATGGAACAATCGATGGAAATGCCGTTAGAAAAATATCTTGATTCTCTGGCAGAAATTTCAAATAATATAGTTGTCTCTGTAATTCGACTGAAGGAAACAGAACATATTTTATATTATAATCACTGTATTACCTGTGGTTACGGGAATAAACCTGAGAGGAAATACTGTAAATCATGTCAGTCTCCCATGCAGAGATGTGCCGAATATGTAAATCCTGTTAACAGGTCTTTTATGGAAGAAGAGGAATATAACAGTCCATGTTCTGTGTTGACAGGCAATATAAGAGCAATAATAAGAGAAACGGAAAAATTTCAGAAAGGCAAAAAAAATTCTGATGATTTCATAAAAGAAGTTGAACATTTCATATCTCTTATTTCTGCAGAGAAAGTAATAACAGAAACTATGCCGGATATGGGAACAGAAATTATATTAAAAGGCCTGAATATTCTGAAGGAAGCTTCTGCAAAAGGCAGACATATAAATGTGAACGGAGGAATAAATCTTATTATAGAAGGAGCAAATAAACTTTATTGTCTGCAGAAAAGAGGAGAAGAAGCCGAACGGGCAATGCTCAGTGAAAGGGCTTTCAGATAAAACATGAAGCTGAAAAATTATTTTAATATCCTTGACCATATATATGAAAAACTGGATGAAATTTTAATTCCTTCATCAAGAAATTGCAACGACTGCTGTATATGCTGCCTCAATATAAAAGGAGATGTTTTCACATCAGTTGAAGTGAAATATATATATGAACATGTCTTTAAAGGTAAAAAAACCTTTGAAGAAATTCTTTATGAGACAAATAACAATATTATCTGCCCTTTCTGTGATTTAAAAAACGGAGGATGTACAATCTATAAATACCGCCCTCTCTTATGCAGACGGTGGGGACCTTTTGTAGATGAAGTTTATTCCTATATGTTTAAATGCTGTGTTTACTCAACAGATACCTGCATATTTCCGCCGGAAAAGAAAGAAGAACTTCCCTTTGTAAGAGAACTATATTCCCTTAATGAACTATATAGGAAAAATAAAAAGATAAAAAAAATACAGAATACAGCAGGCCCGGAAAAAGATATAAAAGATCTTGAAGAGGCCATAAAAATTTCTGTTCATAAAGCACCACTGTTAACCCTTACAGGCAGAAGTTATGCAAAACTCGGAGATACAGATAAAGCCGACAGCTATTACAGTAAAGCTTTAGAGATTGACCCTTTCTATGACTTTGCCTGGTATCTCAAGGGATTAAATTCTTACGGAAGACAGGATTATGAACGTGCAGAAAGAGAACTTAAAAATGCAAAGGAAATAAATCCTGAAAATGTTAATATAAGTTCTTTTTTGATTATGTTCTATCTGGGAAACAACAGACATAAGGAAGCAAAAAAAGAAATAGATTTTTTAGTAAAGAGATATCCTCCTGTGCTGGAAAGATTTCCCTTTATAGGTGAATTATGAAATTTCAAATAGGGTGGACACAGAATAAAAAATTTAAAGCTCACCATGTAATAAAAGAACTTTCCCATAGGAAAGAAAAGATAGATTCTATTTATTTTGCTCCTTCATCTCCCCTTATACCTTCTGCCAGGAACTCAGGTTATAACAGGCAGGCAGAAATCAACCTGTATAATGATCTCAATGAATTTTCAGAAGAAGGATTTAATCTGAATATACTCTTTAACGGACTATGTTACGGAGGAGAAATTCACAGTGAGAACACCTTCAGTCTCATTCTGGACACTATCGGCTTTTACAGAGAAAGATTTAATATTACAGATGCCACCTTTATTGATTGTAATCACGCCATAGCATGCAGAAAAAATTTTCCCTCTATAAGAAGAAACGCATCAATTAATATGTTTATAAGGGATCTGTCGTCATATAACTCTGCATCAAAGGTTTTCAATGTAATCAATATAGACAGAATGGTCAATTACAACATAGAATTTTTGAAAAAATGTAAAGAAGACAATCCCGGTACTGAACTGAAATTACTTGTAAATGAGGCATGTATAAACGGCTGTCTTCTCAGAGCTCTTCATTTTGCTCATTTAAGCCACAGTAATGGCAAATTCAACGGCAACTGTTATAAACGCTATAAAAATAACTCTATATGTGAATTACTGTCATCTCAAATGGTTATGCCTCAATATCTGAAATTCTATGAAGGTTTTGTAGATACAATTAAAATAAGCAGAAGAGACAGAATATTAAGCGAGGCTCCGGAAGATTATATAAATGTCATTAAAGCCTATATGGATGGGAATCTGAACAGTCCTGTCATTGATCTTGCATGCTGCGGAGGTTTATACCAGTATATTGCACAGGAAATAAAAAGCGAAGATCCTCTTATGAAGATAAAATGTAAAGATATACCGGAAGAGCATTTTTTTAAGAAAACAAAGTGTATTCAAAACTGTTATGATTGCAATTACTGTTTCACTCTCGGCACTTCTCTTTTAAGAAAATAAAAAAATATTTTATTTTTTATTTCACATATGTTATAATGTTATTTATCAGGTTAAAACAATGATAAAATATATAAGGAGGTAACATTTAATGGCCATACTCAGAAGTAAAGATGGTACTTTTTTCAATGTACCTGACGAAAAACTGGAAGAACATAAAATAGCACCGGAAAAATTAAGAGAGACCCTGAAAGAAGCAGGGCATCTTGAAGGTCCACCAAAAATGCCGAGGAAATGTCCGCCGCCGAAACATCCTCATCATCATCCCCATAAATTACCGTCTCCTGTTAATATAAATGTTTTTGTAGGAGGGGAAAAACCTCGGAAACACAGTCCTGTTCCTAAAGAAGAAGGAGATGTTCGCGGATACAGTGCCTATGACGGATATTGTTCAAACTGCAGTTCCTGCAGCTGGGGCGGTTATTATAATTACGGATGTTCTGCAGGCGG
>CALARM010000571.1 GCA_937888925.1 uncultured Synergistia bacterium
TTGCTCCCGGAGGTCTTAAAGTAGGAGCCAGTGCAATGAAAATTCAGGAAAAATATAAAGATCAAATAGATAAGAAATATTATATTATGCAGAAAAATGACCTGGGAGGCAGTGACATCATATTCCCCCGTATAGGCATAGGATTTATGGTTAAATCAGATGCAAAAGCAGGGGATGATCTTATTACAAATATAATGATTTTAGAAGCAATACCTGACTGGACTCAGAAATAGTGAGTGGTGAAGAGTGAAGCGTGAAGAGTGGATTTTACCCTTCACTCTTCACCCTTCACGATTTTATTCCTCTATTTTCCCGTCATCTTCTTCAGTAGATACAGGAGGTGCAGGTGTTGGCTGTGCTACTTCTCTGGTATTATCAACAGCCCAGCCTTTATGGGCAGAAAGTTCACAGCTTTTTTTCGGCTCAGTACCTTTCTCAAATCGCCTTTTTGTAGAGGATGGACATTTTGAACCTGCAATCAGTCCTGATTCGGGACATATCTCTACCTCAACATAATCTCCTTTTGGCATTTCAAATTCCGCTACAGGGAGCTTTTCTTCTGCTTTTTTCATAACATCGGCCCATATCATGGCAGGATAATCTCCTCCGTAAACCCTTTCCATAGGAGAAAAATCATCATTACCTATCCAGACAGCAGTGGAAAAATCCGGTGTGTAACCTACAAACCATGCATCGCGATAGTCACTTGTAGTGCCGGTTTTACCTGCTGCAGATCTTCCTATATAGGCATTGGCACCTGTACCGCTCTCTATTACACCTCTGAGCATATCTGTAACATTATAGGCTGTTTCTGCAGGAAGAATTTTTATACCTGTTCTGTGTGAATTGTCTTCTATAACATTTCCGTCACTATCAGTTATCTTTTTTATCGTAGTAGGTTCAATTTTTGTTCCCATATTTCCAAGTATTGATACGGCAGAAGCCATTTCCACAACAGTCACTTCAGCACTGCCAAGGGCAAGGGACAGATATGGTTTTAACTCGCCCTGAATACCCATTGCATGGGCGTATTTTATTACAGTATCTATACCTACCTGTTCCAGGATCTTCACACTTATAACATTACGGGAAAGCCTGAGAGCATCCCTCATTCGCATGGAACCCATAAACCTGCCATCACTGTTCTGAGGTGTATAAGGTTCTCCCTGGGGAGAGGTAAATGTTGTTGGGGAATCACTGAAGACAGTATCGGGTGATATACCGCTGTTTACTGCCGCAGTATAGACAAATATCTTGAATGAAGAACCTGGCTGCCTTCTGGCCTGCCATGCCCTGTTAAATTGATTTTTCTGATTGTAATCATATCCTCCTACCATAACCCTTATGAAACCTGTTTTATTTTCCACACATACAAGAGCACCTTCGCTGCAATAGGCATATTCCTGTATCCCCAGATCAATACCTTTCCTTAATGCTGTCTGGGCATATTCCTGAAGTGGTATGTCAAGAGTACTGTAAACCTTCAGCCCGCCTCTGTAGACTACTTCAGAACCATATTTTTTTACCAGTTCATGAAGACAGTAAGTACTGAAATAGGGCATACGAAAACCTTTAAATCCAAGTTCCCTTGGGCCTGTCGTTTTTACAGGTTTATCAATATATTTTTTTGCTTCTTCCGGTGCAATCATAGATAGTTCTTTCATTCTGTTAAGGACAAGGGTCTGTCTTTCTTTGCATGCTTTAATATCTACAAATGGTGAGAATACTGAAGGAGCCTGGGGCAGTCCTGCAAGGACTGCGGCCTGTCCCAGATCCACGTCTGTTACTGATTTGCCGAAATAGGTTCTCGCCGCAGCTTCCACACCGAAAGAACCGGAACCGAGAAATATCTGATTTAAATATAATTCTAAAATCTCATCTTTTGAGAATTTCTTCTCAATCTGAATGGAAAGAAGTATTTCGGAAATTTTTCTTCCGTAACTCTGTTCCTGAGATAGAAAAAGGTTTCTTGCAAGTTGCTGTGTAATGGTACTTGCTCCCTGGCTCATGCCTTTTTCCCTGAGATTGGCCCAGAGAGCCCTTAAAATACCTTTTATACTTATGCCATGGTGGGAATAAAATTTATCATCTTCTATGGCAAGAAAAGCATTCACCAGATCTTTCGGCATTTTCTTAAGAGGAACCCATGTCCTGTTTTCTTCATAAAGTTCTGCAACCAGTTCACCGTTACTTGCATAAATTCGTGTTGTTTCTCCCGGTTGAAATTTCTCAAGGGCACTTATGTCTGGAAGGGTTTTGTAACAACTGTATATAATACCTGTTGCAGTACCCAGAACCAGGAGAGCCAGAAGAATAAATATAAGAATTATATATTTGAAAACTGTTTTTATTAATCTATATCTTGCTTTTTTAGTTGCTCTTGGAATTGTTATCACCTTTGTTTCCTGAATTACCTGCATGTGCAAGTAATTCAGAGATTATTCTATAAATTAAAAAAAATTCCTTTAAGAACCTGTCTAAAAACTTGACGTTATACCATGTAATTATGCATTTATGACCATTTGTTGATGAAATCATCAAACCCTTTGATTATCTGATAAGTTACGACTAAGGTTAAGAAATAAATCATGTTGTTGTAAAATTCTCAGAATCAGATCTATTCAGGAGCAAGAAGATAATCCACACTGTAATAACCAGTCAATCGCAGCGGGATCTATATTTTTCAATTTAATATAAAAAAGGATAGCTTCTGAATAGAGAGCTTTTTTTCTTATACAATCCTTTAAATATAATTTAAAGGCATCTCCTGTTACGGCAAGAGAACGATGGTAGCAAGGACCGCCACACAGGAACCTGGCCCAGCAGGAAGAACATTCTTCTTTTTCTCCTATGAAGGTCCTGTAAGGTTTAAGTTTTTTACTGTCAAATTTTTTATCATAAACAGAACCAAGGGCAAATCTTGTGTCACCGTAAAAATGGTGACAGGGATAAATAGTTCCGTCAGGAGATACAGCAATGGTATCAATTCCTGAACGACACGGAAATGGATTGGGTATCCTTATATGAAGTTTTTTTATAATATCATATACAGGTATTATATGAAGGTAATTCCTGCTTCTCATACGAAGAAATAAAAAATCAAAAAGTTTTCTGTATTTTTCTCTGTATATTTCAAGAAGTTCTTTTTCATCGTATAAGAGTTCTTCTTTGACAGAATAGAATTCAGTAAGCTCTATAACATTAAATCCCATGGCAGATAAAAGAATAACTCTGTTTACAGGCTCGCTTTTTAGAGTGTCTATAGTAGTAGTAACATATTTAAATGGATTATCATAGAGGAAGAAAAAATCAGGGAGTAATTCATTTATTCTTTCATAACTGCCTGTCCCATCAGGAAATATTCTGTTTGTGTCATGTTCGATTTTGTCTCCATCTAAAGTAATTTTTAAATAAATACCATAATCCATACAGAATTTTATTATTTCTTCTGTTATAAGTGTTGCGTTTGTTGTCGGTATTATCAAAACATCCCTGTTCTTTTTTAAGAGTTTCTGTCTCCATTTTACGGCTTCTTTTAAAATATCTATTTTCATAAAAGGTTCTCCACCTATAAATAGGAGTTCGAATCTATTTATGCCTTTCCCATGTTTCTCAAGAAAAGAAGTAATATGGTTAAACGTTTTGACAGACATATCTTTTTCACAGGAATTCCAGAGGTTAGATTCAAATTTATTATAACAGTAAGTGCAGGCCATATTACATTTCAGAGTATTGGCCAGAATAATTCTTTGAAATGTCATGGGTGCAGAATTTTTCGCAGGATAAAAAGTATCGAAGAAGCCCCTTTCCATAAGAAGTTGCAAATTATCAAGGTTATCCTTTACATAATTTTCAGGATAAAATTTAGAAAGTCTTTCTTCTGCTATATGGAATTCTTCTATATGTTTAAGATCCGTAAGAAGTCTGTTCAGATTATTATCATATTCTATCAAAGTAAGGCTCTGTGGAAAAAAATATATAAAATCTTCTGTAGATAGATTGAACCTTACCCATTCCAGATTTTTACATAATTCTTTTAATAAAGATATGCTTTTGTTCATTAATTTACCTCTTTTTATAAAATAATATAAAAATAAATTCCCGAGGGAATTTATTTTTATTGAGAAATGTACCTGTCTATATTGGATATAATTATATTAATATATTATTCCACCTGAATGATTTGCATGAAATTTAAGTTCAATACCATTTTCTTTTGCCATCTTCTTTGCTTCTTCATAACTCATAGTCTGCCCTCTGTCCCATGCTACAAGAACTGTATCCCCGCATGAGCCGGGATAAATGCGACCGTATTGATAGTCTGAAGGAACACCTGTAATTATTTTTGATGTTTTATATTCCGGAATAGTTTCTTTCCCTATACCGGTAACAGGAATCCCGTATTGATCCCTTATTGCGTAAACGTCTTTTATGTTCATTTGTTCAACCCAGAGCATTGTATTCACTTGATTGCCACAGGAAGAAGCAACATTTAAATATACGTAATTGGGTTTATATTTTTTTGTACTTGGTTTTTTTAAATTTACTTCTTCTGTACCTGATGTTGAAGGTGTAAATACATCTTTTGCTTCTGTACTATCATTTAGCACCTTCATACCTTTTAAATTTTTGTTGACTTCCATAGAAGTCGCTGAATTGATCTTCATAAAACTAACCTCCTAATTTTTTAATTAAAGTAAAATCATAAAGATATTTACATTTTGTTTATTATTAATTAATAAAGATTTTTATTAACTATTTAACTATATAATAACATAAAATGTTATTGCAATAACATTTTAATTGTTAAATTTTTGTTAACATTCAATTAAATATTAAAAACCTGTTGTTACAGTATACAGTTATAAAGAATTTATTTACTTATCTTTCCTTCCACACCTTCAATAAACCAGTTCATCTCTAAAAGTTCTTTATCTGTCATTTTTTTATCTTTTTCTACCTTTACTTTTCCATCCTGCCCTTTGATTGGCCCGGCAAATATTTCAAGTTTTCCATCTTCAATATCTTTTTTTTCTTTTTCCACCAGTTTCTTTACATCTTCCGGAACCATAGATGCCATAGGAGCAAGAGCTACATTACCTGATTTCATACCTTCCCAGTAAGAAGAAGTCTTCCAGGTACCGTTATAGACTTCTGTTGCAGTTTTAACATAAAATGGTGTCCAGTTCCATACAGGTGATGTAAGATGGGCTCCTGGAGCGAATTTGCTCATATCACAGTTATAACCTATAGAATAGACACCTTTTGCTTCTGCTGCCTGTTGCGGTGCGGCAGTATCCTGATGCTGTGCTATGACATCTGCGCCCGTATCAAGAAGACTTTCCGCTGCTTCTTTTTCTTTTCCGGGATCATACCATGTATAGGTCCATACTACATGAACTTTAGCCTTTGGATTTACCTTTCTGACTCCCAGGGTAAAGGCATTAATACCTCTTATTACTTCCGGAATCGGGTGGGCAGCTACATATCCTATTTTATTGGATTTTGTCATCTTTCCCGCCACAAGACCTGAAAGATACCTTGGCTCTTCTATGCGGCCAAAATAATTACCCAGATTTGATGAGTTTTTATAGCCGGAACAGTGCATAAATATAACATCAGGATATTTCTTTGCCACATTTTCCATTGCATCCATATAGCCAAAGCTTGTACCGAAAATGAGTTTATATCCCTTTTCGCAGAGACTGGTAAAAATCCTTTCTGCATCAGAGCCTTCCGGCACACTTTCTATATAAGTGGTTTCAACAAAATCCAGTTGTTTTTCCATTTCCTTCCTTGCTTTATCATGAGCAAAGGTCCATCCCGCATCACCTACAGGACCGACATAAACAAAGGCTACTTTAAGTTTCTTTTTTTCCGGTTGATTTGATCTTTCTTTCGGTTGACAGGAACATAAAACAAGTAACATAAGAATTGATAAAATTAAAATGATTTTCTTCATGAAAAAATAACCTCCTGAAATTTTTCATATAGTATAATTTTGTTTACTATGAACCATTCTGAATATATTATTCGACGAAAGTTGATTATTCCTTTTCTTGATGATTTTTTTATAGAATGACCATCATTAGAATTTTCTAACTGTATTTTAATCCAATTTTAAAGTTTATCTGATACAATTCAAATAAAGCTTATTTGAACAGGAGGTATATATAGATGTCAACCTATTCTCTTATAGATAGTGGTAATACGGTAATAAGCAGTGATTTGAGGAATTTTATTGTTCAGGTGGCAAATTCTTCACTGAAAACCGAAATACTTGAGTTTATTTATTATAACCCTAACAGTGTCTTTGATTCATCTCTACTGGCTGTAGAGCTTGAGAGAAAGGAAGAACAGATAAAAAGAGCTTTAAGTGATTTTGTAGAAGCAAACCTTCTTTCTCCTGTAGAAAACATAAGCGAAGCTTATTACATTCCTGTAAAAAACAGCAAATTCCTTGAATTATTAAATAAATTTGTTAAATTATATAACAGCCCCAACGGAAGACAGATAATCTGTTCCATAATTATTGACAGAACAAATGACAATCACTTTTATAAAACTTCTGATATGGTAACATTAAATTTTAATTAAAATTTTGAAATATCCATAATAATAATGAGTAACAGGCAACCTGTTACTCATTATTATTATCTGCTCTTCCCCGGGAAAGATTTTCTTCCTCATATAAAGTGAAAAAAATGGGATTTACTCAATTTTCAGTGACAGCCATGACTGTTTCGAACACAACGAATTATGAGCATTTATTCCTCCCGTCACGCGTTACGCGTTACGCGTTACGATTCTCATATAAATTAATAGATTTATGGAACCAATTACAATTTTCAGTAAAAGTGAAACTGCGTGCCGTGAAAAAACCATCTTTTATGTTGCTTTTCCAATGTGTTTGAAGTATAATTTTATATATAGAAAATTTATCTCTTTATTTTACTGCATAATCAATCTTATATGAAAAGCATGTTAAATATAGAGAGGAAAACTTTTAATGTAAGGCTGGTTGCAAGTTATGAAATAGAGTGAAAAATACTTGTTTTATATACCGCATATAAAAGGAATGTTTGTATATGTTAGAAATTATAGGCACTTTTTGTTTATTTTCTTTTATAGCATTATGTCTGATTCTTAATTATATATTTAATAGAGCACGATACAATTTTTTTAAGGAATGTGCGGAAGATCTCGGGTTAAATATTAAAAATGACCATGAAATGGCGGGTTCTTATAAGGGATATGCTGTTTCGGCAGAATTTCTTCGAAGTGATATCAGTAGCAGCAATTATCGTACCCGTTTATGTTTAACCCTTACATGTGCTAAACCTTTAAGGGGAGAAATGGTGATTTATAGTAACTTATATTATTTGATATATCTGGGTAAGGAAACTCCTGTTGTTATAAATGACCCGGAATTTAGCAGTAATTTTTGCCTTAGAATAGTAAATATGTCATTGCCGGAAGTGAATACTATACTGACGCCGGACATAAGACATACAATGGTTGAACTGAAAAAAAAACGTGGATTTTTCATAAGTGCTTATGATAAATCTATTAAGTTACAAACCCGTGCATTCAATAATGATAAAGATTTTGTAAAAGATGCACTTGAATTGATGTTTAATATGTTGAAGAATTATAGAGAGATAAGATAGGGAAATGCAAATAGTGTTCTATATTCACTGATGATGGATGAATAGTATGATAAATTTTTTAGGATTACTTTAATTTATCAAAATTTTATATGCTTGAGGAGGTTATTTATGAGTAATACAATAGGTAATAAACCAGTGACTTCAAAGCCACAGGAATTTAAGAAAGATGTCGGTACTGCATCTTTAAAAAAGCAAAGTACCGATTCAAAGCCCCAGAATATTGCAGATACAGGTAAAAAAGAAGTCCCTTCTGACCATGATACTATCAGTGTATCCCGGGGAGGAGGTAAGAATGAAACTCCTGCAGAGGTTAAGAACCATAAAAAGTTAAGCGACATGAAAAATACATGGGATGTGCAGAGTGACAGGGCAATAGCAGAAGCGGTAAATAATGCGATAAATGAAAAGGTAAAAAGTGATAAGAAAGATTTAAGTCCTGTCCTGGATGCCCCTGAAGCAGGTTTGAAAACAGGAGGAAAAGCCTTTGGAAAATTTGAATCTTCAGGAGCCAATGAAAAAGGTGAAAAAGATGATCAGATAAAAAACTATAAAGACCCCGGTGAAGGGAAGGAAGATATAAAACAGCAATGGGAAGAGTCTAAAGAAACAGATCAATCCAGAGTGTATAAAGAAACTCATGGTTTAATGGAAAATCTTCATGGGCAGGATAAATCCGGAGAGAAAGTCGATAATGCCGATGGAAGCCACACGGAAAAGACCTATGAGACAACACATAAAAAAATCGGAGAAGAAACAGAACTTTCTTTTAAAGAAGATCATAAAAGTACCGGTAAGGATGGTAAAGAAGATGTTTCATCTTCCATTACAAAACGCAATCCTGACGGTACCTATAATAAAGCATATGAAAGAACTGATAAAGATGGAAATAAGTATAAGACAGAATTGAATACTAAATTTGACGGTTCCAGTGAGAGAAAATCTGAAACAGTAATGAAAGATGGCACAAAAATCACGTCCAGTGAAATTAATGAAGCAGATGGTGATAAGAAAACTATTTCAGATGAAGTAAGACCTGACGGCACAAAGATACATAAAGAAGTAACAGTTGATGTGAACGGTAAGGAAAAGGTAATTGATAAAGTGTTAAAACCTGACGGAACTGTTGTTGACAAAGGAGAAAAAGTGGATCCTGTAAAACAGGAAGATAGGAAACCACAGAGAGCAGTCAGTAATGATGAAAAAGGCACTACGGATCAATCCAGAGTGTATAAAGAAACCCATGGTGTAATGGAAAAACTTCAGGGGCAGGATAAATCCGGAGAGAAAGTAGATAATGCCGATGGAAGCCACACGGAAAAGACCTATGAGACAACACAGAAAAAAGTCGGAGATGGTACAGAACTTTCTTTTAAAGAAGATCATAAAACTACCGGTAAGGATGGTAAAGACGATGTTTCATCTTCCATTACAAAACGCAATCCTGACGGTACCTATAATAAAGCATATGAACGAACTGATAAAGACGGAAATAAGTATAAAACAGAACTGGATACTAAATTTGACGGTTCCAGTGAGAGAAAATCTGAAACAGTAATGAAAGACGGCACAAAAATTACTTCTACAGAAAGTACCGATGGAAAAGGAAATAAGAAAATTATCTCAGATGAGATAAAACCTGACGGAACGAAAGTGCACAAAGAAGTGACAGTGGACAGTAAAGAAAAAGTAGATAAACCACCCGGTGATGATAAGCCGATAAAAGATCAAAAACCTCCTGAAATAGACAAAAGCAAACTTACAGCTACGGATAAAACAATAATTAATGCTCTCCATCTGGAGAACATGCAGCCTGGAGATAAAATGAAGCTATCTGCGAAAGTTCTCGCAGATCTTGGATTAGGTGAAGAAGTTTTTGGTGAAGGTGCTGATGTCAGTATTGAATGTGGTAGCAATGTACAATATACTCTGGAAAGGGATAAAAAGAACCCCAATTGTTATAGAATAACAGGTGGTGCTGAGGCTTTATTAGGGGTAAAAGCAGGTGCATCGCTTGTAGCAGCAGGAGAATCTGCCAGAGCAGATCTGGTATCAGGCGGAAGTGTTACCCTTCAAATGGATTTTTCAAAAAAAGGTGAAGCCACAAATACTGCTTTATATGCAGTCCGTTCTGCACTTCAATCCGGCAATGCACCAATTACTATGCTGGATAAGTTAGACTCGGTAGCTGAAGGACTCGGTGCAGATTTACTCCCTGGAGATTCTACAGGTAAATTTCTTTCAGATCATTTTAAATCATTAAAAGTAGAAGGCGGTATTACAGGTGAACTGGGGGCCAAGCTGGCACTGGGTCTTGGACTTGATAGTAAACTTCTGGCTAAACTTTCAGCGGGAGGAAGACTGGAACGTCAGATTGATCCTCAGACAGGTAAAACCACTTCCTGGGATGTTACAGGTTTTCTTGCCGGTAGTGCAGCTTTAAATTACGATAAGTTTCTTCCACTGATCGGTCCTGACGTTCTCAGATTACAGAGTAACCAGGCAAATATTCAGGGTAAATTGGCTCTGGAAGAAACTACCCATATCCCTGTAGGTGAAGATGGGAAATTGGACCTGGATAAAATGAACAGTGATATTGCATTGAAGGTTAATTTAGGTGCAGAAGCAGATATACTCAATGGAATAAAAACAAATGGCTTTGAACTGGAAGGTTCTGCATCAATAAATAATATACTTACACTCCCTTCAATACCTGCTGAATATAGAGAACAGATGAAAGAAGCTTATGAAAAAAAGGATTATGCAAAATTTCAGGATTTATGTGTAAAAGTTCTTCCTGATATTAAATTGAGCGGTAAATTAGAAACCTTCGAAAGAACTAATATGGCAATTAAAGGAAAAGTGAGTGGGAAAGAGGGTGTAGGCGGAGGTGTGGAAGGAACTGCCGGCATGGACTATATAGCTACCCAATCATCTGATGAAGGAAATATTACATTAGATGCTAAAGGCCTTCATACTAAAGGCGCTCATTATGAACATGGTATTAAAGACGATAATGAAAATAAAGCATATGACATGACCTGGGAAGAGATTCTCAGAACGGTACAGGAAGCACCTGATATAGTAGATACAGGTGTATAGATTATCCATACATTTTGACATACACATCCCTGCATGACTGAAGTTCGTGCAGGGAAATCTGTGAAATATTTATACTATTAGACAGCCACAATGATTAAGATGTGTGTCATTGCGAGGAGCGATAGCGACGAAGCAATCCCGTCGTATAAGCTTCTACCAGTGGGATTGCTTCGTCGCTTCGCTCTTCGCAATGACAAAATGCGTAACTCCTGTTAAAAAGTTTTTTTACTAAGTACCGTAACAGGTAAAAGGGTATCCGTAAAAAGCTTCTGCCTGGCAGGCTCTGGAGAAGAAAAATTAGT
>CALARM010000572.1 GCA_937888925.1 uncultured Synergistia bacterium
AGAATAAGCAGGGGAAGGAGTGGCCATATTTTTTTCAATATTACAGCTTTCCTGACATATAACAGATACAATTATAATAAGCAAAAAAAGTAATTTATTTATAAAATATAACAAAAAATTTTCCTTTTTTTTCAACATATTATTTATTTATCGTGACAGGCGCTTCGTAACGCAAGGCTTATTATGAACTGAATTTAAGTGCAATCACTGCAGAATACATATTATAGTTAGTTTCATAAATATCCATAAATAATGATCTCGTAATGCGTAAAGCGTAAGCGCAGGGATGTAACCCCGTCACATGTCACAAAGCATTTAAATTCTAATAAGTTATGAAATACACTATATTCTATTAAAGAAAAATTAATCCTTTTAATTTCTAATCAGATCCGGCAACAAAGGCAAAAGAAATCTGGAGCAGATTTCCGGACAGGTTATAAAAAAACATATAAATTATTTTTCAAAGTGAAACTTTTTATTTCCTCGAAGGATATATTGTTATAGGAGGAAGTTATTTGATAATTATCTTAGAGGTCGATTACAACGAGCGGAAGAACGTTTATCGTTGATTATGAAAATATTAGGGAAAAAGGTTTCCAAATATTAACAACTTTGTAACATAAATTATTTAAATTATATTGTAGTTTTAAAAATATAAGATATAATAAATGTTAATAAAAAAAAATAAAGATTAATAATTCAGAAAAAGTAGTTTTTACTAAAATTTTTCAAATAAAAAAATGGAGAAAAGGAGAGACTTCGTTATGAGTATTTTAATTGGTAATAACAGCAATGTAAGAAACCTTATAGGAACATCTGGAAAAACAAAAATACAACCAAAGGTTGCAGAAGAAAGACAATCTCCTCAATTAGATAAGATAGATACAGTGAGTTTTGACTTATGCCTTGCTGCCTCAAAGGAAGCTACGGAAAAATTTATAAAAGACCTGAAAGGCGGTAATACAGAACAGAAAAAGGCTATAAAGGAAGACAAAACACCCTATATGAGCCCGGAAGAAATGACCGGATTACTTGTAGATACAGCGAAAGATCCGGGGAAGATGCAGAAATTTACAGAGACGGCAGGCAGAGAACCTGACGAATATGGCAAGAAATGGGATTTTATGACCCCGTCACGTGAACTACCAACATACAGTGCCATTATAGATCCAGGTACCAGGGAACTAAGAACAATGTCCACAGTGTTAAAGGAAAATCCAGGGTCGGAAGAACTATATAAAAAAGCAACTACACTGGAAGGTTTAACAGCCATTAACGATGCTGTTAAACATGGAGAGATTTCATTCAATCCAGATGGAGGATTCCTTATCGCAGACCCTGACCTTGAAAAAACTCTATCCAGTCAACCCGTGCCTGCATGGAAGTTACCAGAGTTACCAGGAACCAGAAATGTAACTGTCTATGCCCCCGGTCCAGCATCACAACAAACTCTATCCGATGGTCAACACTATACTAAATGGGCTGACGCATTGAAAAATCTGGATGAAGGGAATTCCGGATCAAATAATATACAGAGCCAAAGCCTTCCCTCTGCTCTTCCGTCTGCGATTAACGGATTTTCTGAGGACTGGCTTATAGCAAAATAAATTCTTATAAGAGATTATAAAAAAAGATTAAGAGATATTTATTAATCTTTTTTTATTTCATGAAAAAAGTGAACAAATGTTAACAATTCTGTAACATATTATTTTAAAATTATATTGTAATTTTATGTAAAAAAAAATATAATGTTTCTAGTGACAAGGAAAAATAGAAAAATATTTAATATTTATGATATAAAAAAATTTTAGGAGGTATTATTAATGGACATTAACAGAATAGGTTTCACACCACAGTTAACAGCAGGTGCGGCAGCAAAACCGAAGAAAGAAGCAGAGGCAGCTCCCGGTGATATGGTTCAACTCGGTTCAGGGAAAGTAGATGAAGGAGTACAGAAAAAATGGCTCTTCATGAATTTCATAGCAGCAGATTGTAATTTAAAAGAATTTCAGGAAAGAAATATTGATAACCAGGAAAAAGTCGGTTCTGATGCAAATACACATATTGTAGCAATGATCGATGTAGGCCCCGGCAAAAATCCACTTGGAGGAACCTATACAGGTGCAAGAACTTTTTATGTGACAAAAGATACAACTCCGGATAGAGTTAATTCTCCTGTTATAGCAGAACATGGTAATCATGTTGATATGTCTGACCCTGCAGTACTGACAAAGTTTATTGTAGATACTATGAAGAAATTTCCTGCAGAACATGTTGCTCTCATACTGAATGACCATGGCGGAGGTTTATCTGGCGCAATGTCCGATGATACTGATGGTGGATTTATGTCCATACCAAACCTTCACAAAGCATTTGCAGATGCAGAAAAGATTACAGGTAAAAAATTAGATATTATAGGTTTTGACGCATGTCTTATGGCAGAAGTAGAACCTGCATATGAATTCAGAAATGATGCAAAAATATTGCTTGCCTCTGAAGAAACAGAAGGTGGTCCTGGCTGGATATATAACGAAATGTTAAGAGACGGCAAAGAAGCAGCAGCTAAATCAATGTCAAATGCTATTGAACAGCTTCAGGAAGCTTTAGGGCAGAGAATAACAGTAGGTGTTGAAGATTTTGCCAAGATAGTCGTAAAACAGAACGAAGCACATCAGAGAGATATTCCAACCTTCTCAGCTACTGATTTAACAAAAATGGATGCCCTTGCACAGTCAGTAATTGCATTTAAAGATAGTATTGTTGCATCAGATGAAAAAGGAGCTATAAAAACAGCATTCAAACAGGGGGACAAATACGGCGGAGGTTACAATCCATACAAAGATCTCAGAGATCTGAATAATCTGGCTGACAATGTTGGCAAATCAGTAAAAGATCCTGCAGTAAAAGAAGCAGCAGCCAACGTTAAAAAAGCTTTCAAAGATGCCATAATTGCAAATGAACACAGTTCAAGATATCCGAATTCCGAAGGTCTGACCATATATGCTCCTACCACTGCAGGAAATGGTCCCGGCTACAAATACGGCGATATGGCTTTTGCCCAGGATACAAAATGGGGAGATGCTCTTAAAGAAGTAGGCAAAGCACCCGGAGGAAGCAGTTATGTTGACGATGGTAACGGTTCTATATGGAATGATGGCACCGGTACTATATGGGATGGTGCCGACTTCTCAGCTGCCCCATCTGACACACCTGAATTTCTGCCAGATGGTTCACCATTCCCTGTACGTAAAAATAAAGAATAGTTTTTAAAATAGTTTTTAATAAAAAAACGGGGCTGTCTCTGACAGCCCTGTTTTTTATCATAAAGTTAACAAATATGTAACAACTATTTCAAAAAACCATCTTGTAATAAACTACAAAATCTATATAATGGACAATAGATAAATAGAAATAATTTTGCCAGTGGCAACCAGCTTAAGGAGGTAATAAAATGGAAATTAACAGACTTAACAGTTTCACACAGCTTACCGGTGGAGCAGGTCAGATAAAACAAAAAGAAACAGAACAGAAAGTATCGGATCAGTTAGATATTGGCAGTCATAAAGCAGACGTTCCTGAAGGAGTCCACAAGAAGTGGCTTTTTATGAATTATATAGGCGGAGACTGCAATCTGAAAGAATTTCAGGCTCTTAATATTGACAACCAGGAACTGGCTGGTTCTGATAAAAATACTCATATTGTGGCCATGATGGATGTAGGCCCCACTGGAAGAGGGGAAGTTCCTGAAGAAGATAAAGAAAAGCCGTCTGCTATTGACTGGAAGGGCGGAAAAACCTTTTATGTAACAAAAGACAGTGCGGAAGGAAAGATCAATTCCCCTGTTATAGCAGATCACGGATTAAATGTTGATATGTCATCTCCTGCAACCCTTACAAAATTCATTGTAGATAGCATGACAAAGTTTCCATCTGACCATGTAGCTCTTGTATTGAATGATCACGGCGGCGGATGGACAGGTGCCATATCGGATGATACAAACGGCGGGATGTTCACTATGCCTCAAATAAAACAGGCTCTTGCAGATGCAGAAAAAATTACCGGTAAGAAGATTGACATACTCGGTTTTGACTGCTGTCTTATGGCTGATGTTCAGGCAGCCTATGAATTTAAAGACAATGCAAATATACTCCTTGCTTCAGAAGAAACTGAAGGAGGCCCCGGCTGGACCTATTCGCCAATGCTTGCCGGCGGAAAAGGAGAAGCATTGCAAAAATTACAGGAAGCTATGACAAAGAGAATTGACGTATCTCCTGAAGAATTTGCAAAGCTTGTTGTCAAAGTAAATGAAGATCATCAAAAAGATATACCAACATTTTCCGCTACAGATCTGAGTAAAATGGGAGATCTTGCTAAAGCCACTGACGATCTTGCCAGGGCGATTCTTAAAACAGATGAAAAAGCTGAAGTAAAGAAAGCTATAATGCAGGCCGAAAATTACGGAGGCGGATGGGCCCCGTATAAAGACATGAGAGACCTTGATCATATGGCAGGCCTGATTGAACAGGCAGTAAAAGATCCTGCCCTGAAGGAAGCCGCTCTGGGAGTAAAAAAAGCTCTCACCCAAGCAATAATAGCCAACGAAAATTCTCCTTCTGAACACCCCAATTCAAAAGGATTACATATATATGGCGAAATGAAATCAGAAGGGCTTGGCGCAGATTACAAAGAACTTCAGTTTGCCCAGGATACACAGTGGGATGAAGCTATAGACTCACTGGGGAAAATACAGGTACCCGGTGGAAGTGGCGGAGGAGACAACTATGGCGGAGGAGAAGACTGGGAAGGTATGACAATGAGTGCCCTCCATGCAAACCCGCCTGTTCCTGTATGGCCTGACGGGTCGCCAAAACCAATCAGAAAACAATAGTAGAATAATTACATTTTGAAGGGGTAAGGATTTTTCTTACTCCTTTTTAATTTTTTATAAAATGTTAACATTTCTGTAACATAATCCTATTGTAATAACAGAAAAGAATTATTATAATAAAAGAAGTTAAAAGAGGTTAGAATTTGCGTAAAGCAATTAAAATATTATAACAGGAGGTAAAATAAATGGACATCAACAGAGTAGGCGGTTTCCAGGCAATCAGTCAGGGAGCTGGCCAGATAAGACCCAAAGAAAGTAATTCTGAGAAGGCAGCCGATCAGGTAGATTTAGGAAGCCAGAGAGCAGACATTCCCGTAGGAGAACATAAAAAATGGCTTTTCATGAACTATATCGGAGCAGACTGTAATTTAAAAGAATTCCAGGCAGACAATATAGACAATCAGGAACTTGTAGGTTCTGATAAAAATACCCATATCGTTGCCATGATAGATGTAGGTCCGGGAAGAGACATGGAAAAAACAGAAACAGGCGAAGAAAAAGCACCGAGCGGCCCATCCAGTATTAACTGGAAAGGTGCAAGAACCTTTTATGTAACCCATGATACGACACCGAAACAGATAAATTCACCAGTACTTGAAGATCATGGTATGGATGTAAATATGGCAAAACCGGGAACTCTGACAAAATTCATCGTAGATATGATGAGTAAATTCCCATCTGACCATGTAGCTCTTGTACTGAACGATCATGGCGGCGGTTTCACCGGAGCCATTGCCGATGATACTCAGGGCGGATTTATGTCTACACCTCAGTTAAGTCAGGCTCTTGCAGATGCAGAAAAAATCACAGGCAAAAAGATTGATATACTGGGCTTTGACGCATGTCTTATGGCAGCAGCAGAAGTTGCCCATGAATTCAAAGATAACGCAAAAATACTTCTCGCTTCAGAAGAAACAGAAGGCGGCCCTGGCTGGACTTATGACGGAATGATGAAAGAGGGCACCAAGGGTACACCTCCAACAAAAGGTGAAGTTGTTGGCATGTTAAAGAAAGCCATAGCAGAAAAGAAATTCAATGCCGGTGCATTACAGAGTAACAGAGCAATGTCTAACTCTATCAGTATGTTACAGAACGCTATGACAAAGAAGATAGATGTATCTCCTGAGGAATTTGCAAAGATAGTCGTAAAGGTCAACGAACAGCATCAGCAGGATATATGCACCTTCTCTGCTACAGATCTGACAAAAGTAGACGGAGTTACAAAAGCATCAGATGAACTTTCAAAGGCTATTTTAAATACTGATAATAAAACTGCAGTAAAAGATGCCATTATGCAGGCTGAAAATTACGGCGGATGGCAGCAGCCAAAACCATATGCAGACATGAGAGACCTCAATCATGTAGCAGAGCTACTAGAAAAAGGCGTATCAGATCCGAAGCTTAAAGAAGCTGCAGCAAATGTAAGGAAAGCCATAAGCGAGGCTGTTATAGCAAATGAAAGTGATCCGGAAAAATATCCAAATTCCAAAGGCCTGAGCATTTATGCTCCCACTGATAACCCTGGAGGACCTGAATATAAGTACAATGATCTTCAGTTTGCCAAAGATACAGGCTGGTCTAAAGCCATGGCAAGTCTCGGAAATGTTCCTTCTTCAAATCCGAAAACAGAAGAAGGCGGCGGCATAACTGAAGCAGGTGTAATGCAGCTCGTTGGCGCACTCCAGAGTCTTACAGAAGAACAGGTAAATGCTATGGGTGAAGAAGGACTGTTACAGCACCTGTCTGAAGTTTCAGGCATGAGTGTAGAAAATGTATTAATGGTACTTATGCAGGTCATGGGCGGTGGCGGCGGCGCACCTCAGGAAGGTGGAAAATTAGCCGATGGTTCACCGGCACAGTGGTATGACGGTTCACCACGTACACTCGGTAACTAGTAAATAAATAGAAAAAACAGGGACAGATGTCCCTGTTTTTTTATTTGGAAAAATTTTAACATTTTTTTAACAATTTTTTTATTGTTATATATAAAAAAACTGGTATAATAAGAGAAAGATCTGTTTTATCACTGGGAGGGATCATTATGTTTGGGTTACTGGGATTAGGGAATAAACAAATAAAGAAGCCTGAAGGTACAGTCATTCCTTTTAAAAATGTCACTTTTAATACCAGAGAAGGTCATGAAGTTCTAAATGAAGGCACTCCGGGAAAACCTCTGAAAACCTATAAAAATAGCGCACACGAAGGCCATGAAGTCAAAAATGAAGGTACTCCAGGGAAGCCGCTGAAAACCTATAGAAACGACACACCTGAAGGTCATGTAGTTATAGATAAAGGCGAACCGGGCAAGCCATTAAAAACCTATAGAAACGATATATCTGCAGGGTATGTAGTTACAAAAGAACAGACACTATCAGAACCGACCGAAGAGGTTACATTAGGGCAGAATAAAAGTATCGACATGAGTGATATAGGCAGATTATCAGCCTTTGCACAGTCGAATAAAACATATGAAACTACAGGAGCTCTGATTCAGGAAGCACTGATGGAGCAAACAGTAGACCCTTCTCTGCTAAAATCTGACGATGAAGCATATAAAAAAGGTATGGAAAAATATTTATATAATACAGATAGAACATGGGAAGATGTTTATCGTCCTTTGAAAACTGATGAAAAAAACCAGCAGGCAGAACTGGATGCATGGCAAAAGGGTATGGAAGAATACCGGGCAAGATGGGATTAAAAACATATAACGCATTTATCTGTAATACTTAATTAAGAAGGAGATAGTTCTCCTTCTTAAAATTTTTTAACCGGAGGTAAGATAATGTCGGAAGAAAATAAGCTTGAACGATTTGATAGAGAGGTAAAGCTGCTGGCTCCATGGATTGAAGATGAAAAATTTCCCCGGTATAAACAACTCAAAGAACTGTTCAGTGAAAATCTTTATAAGATGTCAGAGCTGAGTTTCTCGCCTCTATCAAAAAGTCTGGGCATTATGTTCAAGGGTAAAGATGACACATATATATCCAACCTGTGCAGATTTATGTCAGAAGCAGGTATAGAGGAAGAAAAATCAGGAAATTTTAAAAAACTGAACAGTTATTTCCCCGGTACAGACGTCTTATTTAAAGTAGATTTTTCAGATACAGGAAGGATAAAGGTAAGTTTTTATCATCAATCTCTCATATCCCCCAGGATAACAGCCAGTATTATGAGGGGAATGAATGTTCAGCCTCCGTCAATTGCATATTTTCTGGATGTAATCAGTTTTTTAATGAGAAAGAAAAGCCTTTATATAGGGTTTAATTATAAACGTGATACAAATACTGTTCTCAAAACATTTTTCTGTAATGGCATAGAACAGAGCGGTTACAGTCTCTGTCCCGGTATAGCTGCCATTATGGCAAAATTGAATATTTCATCGAAGCTTATAAGCTTATTTGTAGATTTTCATAATTATCTTGCTTCAGAGCCTCAGAGAAGTGTATTTACTTCTGTAGTTTTTACCGATAAAATTGAGTCTATGGTAAAGATTGATTATGAAGGAATTTCTATTGACAAAGCAACGGAAATTTACAGAGCCATGAAAATTCCCTCCGAAGAAATAGAAAAACTCCCTGTATTATGCAGGGAATTAAATACTGATACAATAAGCTATTTTGGCATTAAATATCTTAATGAAAGTCCTCCTGTTTTTAAATGTTATTTTACAAGAAGATATGCTCTTGAAGACGATCCCGGTCAGTTAGCAGAAATTCTCGGAGAAACAAGATGGGTTAATCAGTGAGCAGTGACCAGTGACCAGTGACCAGTGACCAGTTATCAGTGAGCAGTTATATTACTGTGTAAACGTACTGTTTATCGTTCACTTTTCACTTTTTTCACTTTTCACTTTTCACTCTTCACTCTTTTTCTCTCTCCAGAGACTTATGGTCATAATTTCTTCACTGTCAGATGGTATTGCTATGG
>CALARM010000573.1 GCA_937888925.1 uncultured Synergistia bacterium
GTTTCCATTCCCTGTATATCGTTTTCTACATAATTAAAATTCTCTACTCCTGCAGGTTCAGGATACTTACCTATACCTATGATTAAAGCCCATCTTTTATTACCTGTCTGAGCGCTGGCCAGGGAATATGAAAAAAGTAATAAAGCCAGAACTAAAAAAGAAATTTTTTTCATTAAAATAAACCTCCTAATGTAATTTTATAGGAAATTCGATTGTCTCTGTCGAATTCCTTGTTTATATAGTGCAAATTTTGTACCTTAAATATAGAAATCTAAGAAAGGCAGGGTAATTATGAATAATTTCATGAATGAAAAATCACTGTCAAAGCTGGAAAATGCTGTTACAGAAATTGAAAAATCTACTTCTGCAGAAATAGTTATTGCCATAGCAAAATTTTCGGAAAACTACAGGGATGTGCCGATAATATTCGGTTTTATTCTCTCTATGTTAACACTTATATTTATTCTCTTTTCCCCTTTGGATATACATACGTGGTATGTACTGCCTCTTGTAATCATAACCTATGGTATCGGTTATATTATCTGCGGCAGAATTGAATTATTTATGAAATTGTTTACACGGGAAGAAAGAAGAATAGAACAGGTTAAAAGAGGTGCAAAAATAGCCTTTTTTGAAGAAAGTGTTTCTGCCACAAAAGACAGAACCGGTATTTTATTCTATATATCCCTGTTCGAAAGACGGGTTGAAATTCTATCAGACCTCGGCATAGACGGAAAAATATCTAAAGATAAATGGAACAGACTAAACATTGAACTTAACAGAGCTCTGGCCGGCCCAAAACCTGTAGAAGATTTTGCAGAGAAACTTGTCACCTGTATAGGATTTCTATCAGGAACCTTTCCACCGGGAGAGGAAAATCCTGACGAAATAATGAACAGACCAAGAATAAGAGGAGGTTAATTTTCATGAAAATCTCATGTATTAAATTATCTCTTATAATCATGTTCTTTATTACTTTAAATAGTATGAACAGTCCGGTTTCAGGAGAAACTATTAACAGTCTTCCGACGCCGGTGGAAGAAAAGGTACGGGCAATTGGGGATAATAAAAAAGAGGAGTTGACAGCAGACCCTGCTTATACCAGCAGAACTTTTAAAAAGTTTCCAACCCACAGGAATAACAACGGATGGAAAGCCGGTGAAGGTAATAAAGAAAATCTGTATAAAGGCCCTGTTTATAAGAAAGGAAAAATTCCTGACAACAGCGGCAGTGTGACAAATGGATGTTTTGTTACCTTTATAGGAATACCTGTAGGTCTGTTAATTCTCTATATTATTTATGAATATCTGAAAAATGCAGGTGGAAAAACTTCAAATACTACTTATTATTATGACAAAAACGGTAAAATTGACCGTATGTCTGAGGAGTGAGATTTATGAAAAAAATTTATATAATTTCCATCACTTTACTATTTATTATCTTTCTAATTTCTATGTCCTATGCAAGGGTAGGCGGAGGACACAGATACGGAGGAAGCCGGAGCAGCGGCGGTTCCCGGAGCAGCGGCGGTTATCGCAGTAGCGGCAGCAGTCATCGCAGCAGCGGTGGAAGTTATCATGGCTCCTATTCCGGCGGCGGCGGTGGGCCTGCCGATGCTTTCAGCTGTATGGCGTTCCTTATATTTATAAGCCTGATGGTAGGTATAGGATATCTTAAACAGAAAGAGGAAGGAAAGAAAGGGAGAAAAGGAACTTCATTTATTAATATGAATCAGTTTTATTCTGATGGTTATAACCCTTCCGGCAGACCTGCTTCTTTCGTTCCTGTAAAAAGGACTGTGTCAATCTCAGACAGTATAAGAAGCTATAAACATAAAGATCCGAATTTTTCAAAACCTCTATTTCTGGATTTCATTCAGATATTTTACACAAAAGTACAGGTTGCAAGGGGGACTAAATCATGGGACAGTCTCCGTCCCTATTTATCCATAAACGGCATATCTGCATATCAAATATCGGATGGCCCTGAAAAAGTGGACAATATTATAATAGGTTCCTCAAATATCTTGAAAATAGATACTTTTAAGACCTTCGATAAAGTATATGACAGAATAGAAGTAGAGTTTGAAGCAAATTATTCTGAATATGCACGAGGTAATGAAAAAATATATTATGTGAAAGAAAAGTGGACATTAAAAAGAAAACCGGGCATATTATCAAAAGGCCCTGAAGAGATTTCCTGTTTTCACTGTCCTTCCTGCGGAAGTCCTGTAGAATTAAGATTAAACGGTACATGCACTTACTGTGATAAGATTGTCACAGGAGGAGATTTTCACTGGCAGTTACATATGATAAAAATCATAGAGAAATATCCCCGCCCTCCGTTGCAGATTGGAGGAGGAGGTATAGAAGAAGGTACAGATCTTCCCAGTGTATTTCAGCCGAATTTCGAAGCGGCTAAAAGAGCTTTTCTTATGAGATATCCTAACTTTAATCCGAAAGAATTTGCCGGGAAAGTAAGAGACACATTTATGAAACTGCAGCATGCATGGTCTACATGTAACTGGGAAGCAGCAAGGCCTCTCGAAACAGATTATCTTTTTTCAATGCATAAATACTGGATAGAACAGTATAAAGCAGAAGGTATGAGAAACA
>CALARM010000574.1 GCA_937888925.1 uncultured Synergistia bacterium
CCTTTATTACTTTGAGTTTGTTTTCTTTAGTGGAAGAAATAAATCCGTCTTCAAGGCAGAGATTTTCTCTTGTGTCTATGCCCATAATCTGGCTGGCAGCAGCGCATTCCTTTTCCCTTGTTTCAACAGTTCCTCTTGTCCCGAGTTCACCTCTTACCATATCACAGCATATTACCCTGTGGCCCTGCTGTTTTAATTTTATAAGAGTACCTCCGCAGGTAATTTCTATATCATCAGGATGGGCACCAAAGGCCATAATGGTTTGTTTTTGCGTAATAATTCCTCCTTATATTCGTGATGCGTGATGCGTGATGCGTAATGCGTGATGTGTAATGCATGTTTACCGGTATCTGGCGAACACGGTTCGCCCCTCTTCACTCTTCACCCTTCACTCTTCACTTATAACACAATGTTTAAAATTCATAACATCTTTATTGTTTACCAGCATTTCAATAAAATATTCAATTCCGTAGTAATTTAAAAAATGGGTCACAGGGAAAACCCTTTCCTGGAGTTTTCCCGAAGGCATAAGAGAATTTGCAAGCTCTCTTAATTCTTTTCTGGAATAACCCTGTCTGGACATTACTGCTTTAACGGTTTTATCTTCCAGTTTCTTCAGGGCATTCAGTGTTGTATTCAGAGTCTGTTCGTTTGTTTTTACAAGATTTGGCTCTATTTTATTTAAATGATAGGAGAGTTTTTCTATTTCACTGTTTACTTTTTTCTTTACTTCCGCAAAGAGAGATTTTTCTTCTTCAGGTTTCAGCCTTTCGAAGAAATCATCAAAGTTTTCTCTGAATATTTCCTCATTGGTTATATTATATTTTTTCATACAGTTTATATCTTTATCTGATACGAAGGTATAACTCTGTCTCGGAATGATTACCGCCTGATCTATATTAAAATATTCATATATACTTTTAATCTGTCCCTGATAGCACAGTTCGCCGCTTCCTACAATACTGGCTATATTAGGAAGCATATAGTCTGCAAATACAGGGCGCAGCAACGCATCTGTGGAAAATCTTTCCGGTTTTATTTTATTTACGTAAAAATCCGGTTTTTTGACTCTGATACGATTGAAATTTTCATCATAAATAAATAAACCTATATTGTCTATGACAGCAGTATAACCGCATCTACAGAGTTCACTGTTTACAGTTTCCAATAATTTATTCATCTCACCGTAACTTTTAAGGATATTCGTGAATAATTCTCCTGCCAGAGGTCTCAATAAGTGAGGTTCTATAACGACAAGGCCGTATCTTCCGAATAAACTGCTCCAGAATTTTGCTATCCATGTAGAGTATTTTTTATCCTGAGAAAGGAGAAAGAGATTTTTTATTGACTCTCTGTGAGGAGAGAGAGGGAGATGGTGGAAATAAGCCTCTGTGGCGCTGGATATTTCTTCTGACATAGGAATATCGTAGACGGATCTTCCTTTATTATGCCAGTTAAATTTTATTTTTCCGATTTCTCCGTCTTTTATAAAATTTACATGATTTATTTCTTCAAAATCATGATCCTCTGAGGCGAGCCAGAAGACAGGAATAAAATAAAAATCAGGAAAATCTTTGTTTAATTTCTCCGAAACATTTATTGCTGTAGCTATCTTGTATGCAGTATAAAGAGGTCCTCCCAGAAAACCTGCCTGCTGACCTGTTATTACAGTAAACACTCTGTCATGTGACAGTTTTTTTGCATTTTCTATTGCCTTTTTCGGGCTGTTCAGGAGTAAGTTATAATCGGTAATAATCTTTGAAATCTCAGATTTTCTGTGACTTTTATGTCCTTTCTTTAATGCTGTCTGAACATCACAGGGCCCGTAAGAAAAAAAATTTGACGCTTCCCCTTTACCTGAAATATAATCCAGAAAAAATCTGTTCTGTCCGGGAAGGATATTATAATCTAAATTGAGTCTCATAAAAAAATATTCACCGTAAATATGTTACTTCCTTCTGATCGGGAATACGATTTTCGTATAAATTAATAGATTTACAAAATTAAGCCCAATTTTCAGTAAAATTGAGACTACCTGTCGAGAAAAAACACTATCATCGAAATTGACCTGTACTTAATAATAAAGTATAATTCATGATATCATTAACATCAGTTTGTAATTCCCTATAAAATCCCTTTATGGTAAAGGATAATCACAGCTAAATTTTCATCTGTGATGGGTGTCATATTATTATAACTCATCAAATACTAATAACAACAAAGGATATTTTTTATGAATGACATTAAAAAATTATTATCTGATTTGAAACATCAGGACGACTCTGTAAGATTAAATGCAGTAAAAGCTCTGGCAACTCGTAAGGAGTCGGAAGTTGTAGACCATCTCATAGAAATGCTTTCGGATTACAACCCTGATATAAGGACAGCTACAGCAATAACCATGAGTAAAATAGGCAATGAAAGAGCAGTACCGTCTCTTATAAAATCTCTTTCCGATACAAATAAAGATACAAGGGTTGCCGTGGCCACGGCTCTGGGGAAAATCGGAGATTTCAGAGCTATTACCCATCTGAGAACGATTCAGAGGCTTGATCTGAATGAAGAAGTAAGGAAGACTGCCAT
>CALARM010000575.1 GCA_937888925.1 uncultured Synergistia bacterium
CATTGAATAAATTCCATCTATCAAGCTCTTCTTTCAATTTATGGGCAAGAGTCCTGTCTGACTGTGCTTTCTTAAATAAATCCTCTATATACTGAATCACAGTATCAGGAATAACATGTTCACCTTCTGTTATTTTAAGCTCATCTTCATGAGATTTAAGCTCATCTTCATGAGATTTAAGCTCATCTTCATTGGTGTCTTCCTGTTCTCCCATGGTCATTTTCTTGAGGTGTTCTTCAAGAACTGCAAAGGTTTCTTCAGATTTTTTTACGGCATAATCATATTCTAAAAAATCAATCTGAAAACCGAGAAGTTTCTGCCATAGTTTAGTAATAGCCATAGAAGCTTTCGGATTGGGGAAATTTATTGAATAAATGGGTATGGTAGCAAGAAAACATGCCCCATCTATATCTTTCAGAGACGAAAATCCGAGAATCGTCCCATTAAGTCCTGCCACCTGCCCCTGTGTCAATATATTAATATCATGTTCTAAAAGTCTGTCCCTGAGTTCTGCCCTGTTTGCCACTATATAAATCTTTGATTCTTCTCTGTAATGCATATGACGGACAAAAGCTGCGCCACTATAAATAGTATTTACTCCAATAGTATCTGTAATTACAAATAATTCTTCCATAACCTTCAGGGCAATCTGTCCTGAAAACTGATCTTCTGATTCACAGATAATGAAATCATAATCTTTTGAATAAAAAAAATACACTTTTGGTAATTTCGGGAAAGAAGCAATGCCCTGAACCACTACAACTGAATTTACCAGTGTTAAATCATCTATTTCTATTTCGGCAAACAATTCAAATTTAAGGTGCCTTCTGATATAATCAACTGATTGTGTGGCAACGGCTCCCATGCCGGGCCATCCGGCAAGCATAACAGAGGCCTGAAAATCAGGGTTTATGTGGTATTTAATCATTAATTACCTCCCGAACCTGTATTTCGTGTAAGAATATTATAGCATAATTTTACTGATAAGAGCAAATGAGTGAGAGTGAAAAGTGAAAAGTGAAAAAAAACAGGATTTTACTTACTTTTCACTTTTCACTATTTTACAGGTTAAGTTCTTCGTGTAATTTATTTTTAATACTACTCCAGAGTTTAAAGGCCACGAGTAATAACAGTAACATGGTAAGAATAAAATTAACAGGGTTCAACGTAACAGGATTCGAAGAAAGGTCTGCAGTGGAAAGAGTTAAAAATGGAGTATAGGCAAAACCCATTACAGGTCCTTTTAAGTGGAAGAAAAACAATCTATAGAACAGAATAAGAACATAATAAAACACAGGTAATACCAGTAATAAAACAGCAACCTTCCCTATTGTTTTTCCCTGTGATACATGGGCAGAAGGAGAGGTTATAGAATTATACTGACCTAAAAGACCGGCACAGATTACTATAGAGACGCAAAAAATGTAAAAACCGAAAGCTCCGGAATATGTGATTATTCCTTTATGGATCCAGAAAAACAGTGCAAGAAAGCCTGTGGTCATCTGCAGTAATGGGATAAAAAGGGCTCCCATGAGTTTCCCGCTTATAATATCTGAAGGTTTAAGCTGTGTCAGCATAAGTAAATCCCAGGTAAGTTTATTTTTTTCAGTATTGTAAGTGGCACAGAGGAAAGAAGAAGAGCGAAATACAAGATATACAATAAGAAGGAAAAGACCAAGATAAAAACCTGCAAAAAGAACATTACGATCGCCTGCAAGTACATTATAATCGACTGACATTACAGGGTTTTGAAGGTTTTGATTATTTCCTGTAACCGTACCCGATGGTATGGACAAATTATTTATGGAAGAATTATTTGATGAATTATCTATCTGTAATACCTGATTACCACATTGATTATTATATAGTCCGTTATGAGTATTAGCAGTTACCGAAAGGTATGGTAAAGGAAGAGCAATAGCTTCATATAAGATTACACGAAGACATCCATTCTCTTTATGGCCGGGAAGGTTAAACACTTCTCCAATGTTATTTCTTACCGTTATACCTGTGTTATCGGAAGGAAAACTCGGAATACTGTCATGTTCGGTCATATCATTAACACGTGTTTCTACAGATGTTACCATAGTATGATTATGTCTGATACCAAAATTAAAGGCTTTAACTCCGCTGCTCACACAATAAAAGTAAGGAGCAAGAAGGAGAATTACAAATACTAAAACTCCCGGGATAAACCCTGCCAGATCTTTTCTGTAAGAAACTATTTCTTTCAGAAAAATTGGGTTTTTAAAAACAGTTATAACATCTGAAATTCTGTCAGCAAAATTTCCCGATGAAAAGAAGTCGAAATTTTTACTTCTGCCGTTCTGTGAAGCTTTTTCACCTTTCTCTATTAAGGCGGCTGAAAGGTAGACAGAAGAAATACAGAAAAGAGGAACTATAAAGGGATATATAAAAATAACATATCTCCAGAGACTCTGTTTGAGAGTACCGGGCATAAGAAGAACGAACATTGGAACAAAAGGATTGAGATTTGAAAGAAATGGAACTGTAACAGGCCTTGCCAGTATGGCAGCTATAAGAGAGTCTAAAAGAGGGGTTATTCCAAGCCATACAAACCTTAAAACCCAGGACATTACTATGGCAGAAGATACAGTGGA
>CALARM010000576.1 GCA_937888925.1 uncultured Synergistia bacterium
AGAGGTAAAGACTGATATCCTGCCGGAACCGGTATGGTAGATGACGAAGGTGCCGTTGTGGGAGCAACAACAGGAGTGGCCGGTACAGCAGTCGGCAATGTAGGATTTGAAGGATTTGAAGGATTTGAAGGAACGGACTTTGTAGGTTCTACCGGAGCAGAAGTTGTTCCTGACGTAGGGGCAGAAGTAGGGGTAGGAGTAAATCCTTCTATTTGAGTCGGACTTACAGAAGGGACAGGAGAAGTATTTGTCTGAGGAGTAGAAGTCGGAATTACAGTCATATCAGATGTGGGACTCGCTGTTTCAACAGGAGAAACAACAGGTATCACTCCAGATGTAGTTCCTCCACCACCTCCACAGCCGCTAATTAGAAGAATAAAGAGAAAAATAATAATTATACTTCCATAACCTATCTTCACATAAATTCCTCCTCAAGTCTTAAGGGTTGTAAAAAAATAACCATACATATTTACAATGGTAACGCGTAACGCGAGGACAATAAACATAATTAGCCAGAGTTAGCATAAAAGATATCCTGTATTTAATATCGACAGGTAAGAAGAAAAAATTATATTATAAATATAAAAATTTAATTGGAGTGAAAAGTGAAAAGAATAAGACATTGCTCACTATTCACTTTTTACTCTTTCATAATTTGACTTTTACCATGTTTGAGATTATAATTTCACAATTATCTCTATAAAAGTGAACTTTTTCCGAATATACTCGTATATATATTTATTAGAATTTAAGTGAATCGTGAGTAGTGAGTCGTGAGTAGTAAAAACAATCTTCCACTCACGATTCACGACTCACGATAATTACTGGAGGCAAAGAATGGATATACTTATATTAGTAAAAAAAATGTCATTACTCCTGATTGATGACTGGAAACTCCTGTTTATATTCATCGTATCGTCAATGGTGACACTCCTGACTTCTGCTACGGTTGCTTCGAGACCTGCTGCAGTAAAAACAGGTCAGGTCGCAATGTCCATAACCATATATCAAATATTTTTTATGATAACCAGATTTGCCAATATGTTTTATCTCCCCATACTTGCAAGTTATGTAGACAGGGCTACAAAAACAGGTAATATGGAAACACTTCTTATACAGATAAGAATAATACTCATAGGAAGTTCCCTGGGAGCAATTATGGCATGGCTTTTATTTCCGACAATAGTAAAAATATTTATAAAAGGTGTATCTGCCCTGGAACAACAGGGTTCTATGATAAAAGTTCTTACAGGATTACTGGATATAAAAAAATGGAAAAACTTTCATACAATTCTTGCCCGTCCGTCAAATTTCGGAGTATCACTGTTAAATCTGGAAGGTGTACCTGTAAATTTTCTTATATTTAACATATTTGCTACTGCTATCTGGACTGCAGGAGTATTATGTGCCATGTATGCCAGTGCTCTGAATAGCGACTATGCAAGGACCGCCATATTACTGTCAGGTCTTGTAAATGCTCTCGCTGCCATTATGTTCAGCGTCATAGTAGATCCGAAAGCAGCACTCATAACAGACGAAGTTATAGCAAAAAAAAGACCGGAAAAACATGTTTATATAACTGCTGTGTTTCTTATAGCAGGTAATGCTATCGGGGCGATAATTTCGCAGTTTTTCTTATTACCGGGTGTAAAGGTAATATCATGGGCTACAGCCCATCTTAATAAGGGAGAAACGTCAGAAGGAAGCCTCATAACAGTAGTTCTGATAGCAATAGTGGTAAGCACTCTTGCTTCTACGACAGTAATATCGAGAATATCGGCAGTTATGACAAAAAGAGTGGCTACTGCCATATCAATATATAATTTTTTCTTTCTTATTACAAGACTGGCCCAGCAGGTTTATGCCCCAATAGTAGGTTCAATAGTAGATACCAGCATAAAAAACAGTGAATTTTCACTCCTCGAAAACAGATTAAGACTTATAATTCTGGGGTCTACCATAGGAATATTCATTGGTTTTCTCCTTATGCCTGCTTTTATAAATATATACTGTAAAGCCATAAAAGGTATGGAAAAATACGGTTCTCTTCCGAAACTGTTTCTGAATTTACTCATAAAACCATCACACTGGCTCAGTGTTGTAAGGACTGCAGCAAAGCCGTCTCTGCTGGGAGTAAAACTTTCTCATATAAAAGATATACCGAAACCTTTCCTTATTTTTAATGTTCTGGTTATTTCCATACATACAGTGGGAGTTATGGCCGCCACCTATGCGAGTGCCCTTATGCCTGAATTTGCAAGGACTGCCACGTTGCTTTCCAGTATAGTAAACGGAGTGGCAACAATACTGATAGGTATTGTTGTAGACCCGACATGTGCTCTTATTACGGATCAGGCAGTGGCTGGGAAAAGACCTTTAGGTCATGTAAAAACAATGGCTCTCTTTTTAATTGCAGGTATGTTCCTGGGAACCCTTTTATCACAGGTTATATTTATACCATGTGTATATATCATTAAAATAGCTTCACAGATACTTACGAAAGTATTTTAAAGTGAAAAGATCCTGGATTTCACCCTTCACTCTTCACTCTTCACTCAATAAACATTCAACCTGTCTTTTTTATCCAGGCATTTCTGCCTGTAATATTCAGGATAAAAATTTACAAGACATTCAGGACATATACCGTGGCTGAATTCTGCATTGGAATGTTCTTCAATATAAGCTTCTACCTGATGCCAGAAACCATTGTCATCACGTATTTTTTTACAGGATGAACATATGGGAATTAACCCCTTGAGTGTATTGATATGTTCAAGAGATTGTTGAAGATGATTTATGAGTCTGTTTTTTTCTTCAGTCATTTTTTTTATTTCCGTAATATCTTCTATTGAAAGGAGGATTAAATGTGTATCCATGGTTTCCCTGTATATTTTTTTTGCATTCACAACCATTGTCCTCTGTCCGAGAGAAGGGAAATCCTGATTCACTTCAACATTTTCAACTATATGTTCCTCAGGTAATATATTATCAAGCAAATTCTTGAGTTCCGGTATATTCCACTGTCCTCCGTTCAGGTCATAAAAAATCTGCCCTTCTGCTTCAGAAGGGCTTACATTAAAAGTCCGGTAAAAAGACTGATTTGCCGAAACTATTCTCATTTGAGAATTGAGTACTACGAGGCAATCACGCATGGTATGAATAATACTTTCAGCATATTCCCTTGCTTCCCGTAATTGCTGTTCTGA
>CALARM010000577.1 GCA_937888925.1 uncultured Synergistia bacterium
AAAAATAACCTCCATAGTCCTGTACCAGAAGTCTGTCATAGTTTCCTTCATAAAAGCACCTCCTGTGAATATAGTGACGCGTGACGCGTGACGCGTGACGCGAGGTTTATTTATCTCATTATACAATATTTCAGAGAAAAATTTTAAAAATTATAAAGAAATTATGTGAAAATTCATCAAAAACCTGACTGATGACTGATGACTGCTGATAGCTAAAAATTATTTGCAGAAAATTATTCTGTGAACTATAATGCAATGAAACGAGGTGGCACATGAGAAGGAAATGGAAATGGACAGATTATCAGATAATCAAATTAAAATGGGTTCTTGAAATTCTGGAAGAACTTTCTGCCTACAAACCTCTTACCCTCAGGCAGGTCTATTATCAGCTTGTAGGGAAAGGTCTTATAGAGAATAAAGTAAGCCAGTATAATATGCTTTCAGCCCTTCTAAAATGGGCGAGAATTGACGGTTATATATCATGGAATGACATAGAAGACAGGGTTAGAGCATATCATGATCTATCAGGATGGCATAATTCTGATAATTTCATAGAGGCGTCATTGAAATCCTTCCTTAAAGGCTACAGAAGGGATCTTCTTCAGAGCCAGAAAAAATATCTTGAAATATGGATAGAAAAAGATGCTCTCACCACTATTTTTACAAGGGTAGCCTGTGACTATACAGTTCCTGTTGTTGTATGCAGAGGTTTCAGTTCGGTAAGTTTTTTAAACGAATTTAAAGGAAGACTTAAAAGACTCAAACAAAAAGAGCCTCTGATGTTGTATTTCGGAGATTTCGACCCTTCAGGAGTGGAAATGCTTAAAGCAATGAAAATAACCCTTGAAGACGAACTGGACGTAAAGGGCATAAAATTCAAAAGAATTGCCCTTCTTAAAAATGATATAGTTAAATACAGACTCCCCCATAATCCCGATGCATTGAAAAAAACAGATACAAGAGCGAAAAAACATATAGAAGCCTACGGTGAACTGGCAGTTGAACTGGATGCCCTGAGGCCGGATATCCTGGAAAGGAAAATCAAACATGCTCTGGAAAAAGAAATTGACATGAACATTTTCAATAAAGAATTTAAAGAATATAAAGATGAGTTGAAGAAACTGAAAGAAAAAAAAGAGTATATTATGAAAGCCCTCGGTTATAATGTTTAATATAATCAGGAATTTAATTATATGTGTCGAATATATAATGTCGTGAGACGTGAGACGTGAGACGTGATGCGTGAGACGTGAGACGTGAGACGTGAGACGTGAGATGTGAGATGTGAGATGTGAGATGTGAGATGTGAGATGTGAGACGTTATATAAGTTGAGAGTTTAAGGTTGAGGGTTGAGAGTTTAAAACCAGACTATCAACTATAAACCTTACTGAGGTGAGCATAAATAATACAGCGTAACGCATGACGGGTGGTTCGTAATGCAGGATGTGTATTTCATCTCCAGGGCGTTTTATTAAACGCCCCTACGACTCACGACTCACGACTCACGACTCAACAAGGAGGAACAAAAAATGGCTATTATAAATTTTATCGTAACAGTGCCTGACAATACGCCGGAAGAAACAATATATATTACAGGCAATAATGATGAATTGAACAACTGGGATCCGGCAGGAATCCCCCTTACTCCTTCGGGTGACAATACACACAGTGTGGAAATAGAACTGCCAGAAGGAGCCGAAATAGAGTTCAAATTCACACGCGGTACATCTGCTTCTATGGAAGCAGACGAAAATTTTGAGGAAATAGAAAGCAGAGCTTTAACAGTAGAAGATGATGAGGAAATTTCCTGCACGGTAGAAAACTGGGCGGACATGGTAAATCCGGAAACTGAAGGTACTCTGACTGGAAATTTCAGAGTACACAGAGATTTTTACTCCTCATCACTGGGAGATAGCAGAACTATTATGGTTTATCTGCCGCCTGATTACGAAAATGAAGAAGACTCTTACCCGGTGCTTTACCTTCATGACGGACAGAATGTCTTTGACTCTGCCACTTCTTTCGGAGGTTCCGAATGGGAAGTAGATGAAACTGCCGAACGTCTTATTACGGAAGGCAGAATTAAAAAGATTATCATAGTCGGCATTTACAATTCTAAAGACAGAGATGACGAATATACCCCCAGTGTAGATTTTTCTGAAGGGAGCGGTGGTAAGGTAGAATATTATGCAAATTTTATAATAGATGAGCTCAAACCGTTTATTGACAGTAATTACAGAACCCTTACCTCTGCATCTGACACAGCCATAATGGGTTCTTCCCTGGGAGGACTCTGCTCGCTCTATCTCGGGTGGCAGTATCCTCATATATTCTCCATGGCCGGTGTTATTTCCCCGTCTCTCTGGTGGGATGACAGGGATATTATAAAAGCAATACAGGAAGATGAAGATTTCGAAGGACCGGAGAAAATATGGCTTGATATAGGCACATGTGAAGGTGATGAAGAAGATGAAGAAGATGAAACAAAAGATCCGGTAGAAAATACAAGATGGCTTGCCGAGGTTCTCCTTGAAAAAGGATATGTATTAAACGAAAGTCTCTTCTATCTTGAAGCAGAAGGTGCAGACCACAGTGAAATGGCCTGGTCAGAGAGAGTGGAACAAATTCTTCTGGCTTTATTCGGGGTTTAATATATATATTCACATGGGCTGTCTATATTTTTTTCAGACAGCCCATGTTTAATTATTTATATGAAAATGATGAAGTCTTATACTTCAATATCTATTCATTTTCATATCTGGTTGTGACCGCTCCGGTCATGCCTGTTAGATAAACTGCTTCTACATAATTTTCATCTAAAACCTTATTTTTGACCGGGATTTTCGGGATTAAAAAATTAACGGGATTAGAAATTTCAAGTAAAATAATTCTATTTATCATCCTGGTAATCCCATAAATCCTATAAATCCTGGTCAAAAATGAAAATTCCTATACCCTTTAATTATTAGCCATTTTATGTTAACATGTTCTCAGGATTAACATTTTAAAGGCGGTAAATTTATGGAAGAACTTATATTAGATTTTGACCGGATTTTAAATTTAACAAAAGGTTTAACACCTGTTCAAAAAATTAAATTAATTAAATGTCTCAGTAATGACATAGAAAACTCTCTGGAATCACAGAAAGCAGCAAAAATCACTTTAAAAGGTTTATTTAAAGGATGTTCCATAAATTCTGATGATATAGCTGATATAAGAAAGGAAATGTGGAAAAATTTTTCCACCGATACATTTTAATGCCAGATTGTGTAACTGATACCCATGCTCTTATATGGTATCTTACTAATAACCATAATCTATCAAAAACAGCTGAAGAATATTTTAACAGATGTGAGTATGATGGTGGTATGGTTCACATTCCATCTATTTGCCTCGTAGAAATAATTTATCTCTCTGAAAAAGGTTGTATACCGACAGATATAATGAATATATTTTTAAAAGAATTAAATACGGGTAACACTATATTTAAAGTTGTTAATTTAAATTTATCTGTAGTTATGAACCTCAACAATGTTTCTCGTGATTCTGTTCCTGACATGCCAGATCGTATTATTGCTACCACAGCTTTATATTTAGGGTTTCCTCTAATCACCCGTAATATGAAAATAAAGGCTTCTCAGGTAAAAACTATATGGTAAAAAATTTCCCGACGTGGAACTCGTTATGTTTGCTCATTCTTCCTTAAGAAGTTCCCCCAGATTTTCTTTTTTTTCTTTTATTTCTTTTACAAACCTGTCTGCCCTGTCTTTATTTTTTGTTATTCTCTCTCTGTACTGGTCATATTCCTGTCTTGCTTTTTCACTGTAAATCTTAAATTCATCCTTCAATTTACTTTCAGGAACGGAACAGTTCTGCTCGAACCAGTGCATGGCAACTTTTCCGAGAGCCACAGTTCCCGCAAAAGCCACGGCAGCACTCACTGCCTGACCGTATCCGGGAATGAGTTTTATAAGCTGTCTTGCCATTTCACGGAAAGAGACTCCTGCTCCTATGGTAGAGAGCAGTTCAAGAATACTTTTTGTGGAAACCTCTGTGCCGTAAAGATGACCTATAGTGGCAACCATGGCAATCTGAACAGGTGTTATAACTGCAATATCTGCCACAGGAACAGGAACAAAAGCAACTGCTCCCGTAAGAACTGCATTTGAATAAATTACCTTATCGGCTTTACTTCTTTTAAGATAAATATTTGCCTTCTGTTTTGAAATAAAAGCATCCTGCATTGCAGCGGGAAGTATGACATTAATCCTTGCTATAAGTTCTGTTATATTAATATTTCTTTTTGCAGATATAAAGAGAAATTCTTCAGGTGTAAGAGAAAGTTTTTCTTTTATAGAAAGAGTATATTCCTCTTTTTCTCTTTCTTCAAGGAGATCAACCTTGTTTACGGCAGTTATACCCTTGCTGCTTGAAGCAATTATGGCTCTGTGAAGTTCCTGATCATCTTCCGATATGCCGGCTGTGCCGTTAAGACAGTGTATTATTACATGCTGATCATTCATTATGCCTGCTTCTATTACTTTTTCAAGGGAAAACATATCAGTTCCTATACCGGGAGTATCGGAAAAATCTATGCCGAAAATCTCTTTTGTCTGGGTATCGACTGTTTCATCTGTCCTCATACTGACTTTTGCTATATTCTGCCCGAATATGGCATTAAAAAGAGAAGACTTTCCTGCTTTCGAAAATCCGGCTATAGCCACTTTAGGCTTTAATTTAAAGCGCTTATTTATATCCATAAGTATTTTCTCCACTACTTCCGTTAAAAATAATTCAGTCACAGGGTCGTCTTTCATAATAAAAATCAACCTCTTTCAATTGAGATTATTTATTATAACATATTTTTTCGAAAATCAGGAATCTGAAGGTCTGTGTAGAATATATAAAGGGTGATGGGTGAAAAGTAAACTGATAACTGGTAACTGGTCACTGATAACTGATCACTGATAACTGGTAACTGGTCACTGGTAACTGATAACTGGTAACTGGTCACTGATAACTGATCACTGATAACTGATAACTGGTCACTGGTAACTGATCACTGGTAACTGAAAAAAAGGAGGATAAATATGGCCAGAATAAATTTTATCGTTACAGTTCCGATAGAAACACCGGGAGAAGATATAATTTATCTCACGGGAAATCACTATGAACTGGGGAACTGGGATCCCTGCGGAGTGGCTCTGAATAAAACAGGAGCCTGTGAATATCAAATAGAACTTGAACTTCCGGAAGGCATGACACTGGAATATAAAATTACCAGAGGTTCCTGGGAAACAGTAGAAGTATCGGAAAATTTTAATTATATAGAAAACAGAATTGATTATATAAATTATGATGAAGATATTTATATAAGAGTAGAAAACTGGGAAGATTGCTACGAAAAAACGGGTAAGAATACCCTTACGGGAAATTTTGACATACACAGAAATTTTTATTCCCACTACCTTGATGACACGAGAACCATTATGGTTTATCTGCCTCCGGGATATAATTACGAAGACAATCATTATCCTGTTCTATATCTCCATGACGGCCAGAATGTTTTCGATGCTTCCACATCTTACGGAGGTGTGGAATGGAGAGTGGATGAAACTGCAGAAAGGCTTATAAGAGAAGGCAGAATCAGAAAGATTATAATGGTAGCCATTTATAATGACAGAGACAGAGATGATGAATATACGCACACCTACGACCCTTCTGAAGGCACGGGAGGAAAGGTGGAAAATTACGGAAACTTTATAGTAAAAGAGCTGAAACCTTTTATTGACAGTAATTACAGAACAATTAACAAACCGGAAGAGACTGCCATAATGGGGTCTTCTCTCGGAGGATTATGCTCCCTCTATCTGAGTTGGAAATACAAAAAGGTATTTTCCCTCGCCGGTGTGATTTCCCCGTCTCTCTGGTGGGATGACAGGGATATTATCAAACAGATACAGGAAGACCAGAATTTCGAAGGCCCAGAAAAAATATGGCTCGATGCAGGCACACGTGAAGGAGAAGATGAAGATAATGACGGACTATGTGAAATGGTAGAAAATGCACGTAATCTGGGAGAAATTCTGATCGAGAAAGGATATGAATTGAACAAAAATCTCTTCTATCTTGAAGCACATGGTGCAGATCACAGCGAGAACGCATGGTCAAACAGAGTAGAACAGATATTACTTGCTTTATTCGGGATAAGAAGTAAATAGTGAGTAGTGAGCAGTGAGTAGAAAGTTTTTACTCCCTGCTCACTGCTATTTCAGTTAAAATGTGATATCCTCTGCAGTACTGTTAACTGGATAATACTTTAATTCTGCAGTCGGTGATGCATCTTTCCATTTCTGGCTTTTATAAACTGTTCCTGCTGTTTTTCCGTCACACATTCCTTTTATAAACACTTCCCCTGTATCACATGATTGCGATACAGTTTCTGTCCACCCGAAATATATGCCGTTTCCGAGTTCTGAAAGTGTAACCCCCATAGGAGGAAGAACATTCTCCTTTTCAGGCTTCTTCATACCTTCACAGGCCATATTATAGAAAAATGAGTTATCATAGCCGGAAGTATATTCAGCTAAATATTTATTTGTTATACCCCAGAAGCTTTTTGGTCCTTTCGTACTGCCTGTACCCCACGTTACAGTGAATTCTTCGACTCTTTTGTTCTTCATATCTTCTTTTCTCTCATCGGAAATATTTTCACTATTATATAATTCACCGGACTGTATTCCGTAATAAGAACCGGATGTCATATCTTCCAGACCTCCGTGGCCGTTATATATTATAACTCCGTAATCACTCAGCTTTTTAAAATTTTCCACTGAATTTGTCCCGTCATTACTTCTTGTTACAGAAAAACCTTTATTTTTCAGAGATGTTTCCATATTATTCAAATTTTCAAGGTCGCCGGTAAATCCCGGGTCTGCAGCAATGACGTTAATTATGATAGCTTTTTTATTTCCAACCGATTTCAGTAAATCAGATTTATCTTCCGATAAAAAATCATAAGAGCTTATCCTTAGAGAAGCATCAGGGGAAGGGGTGGGCTGATCAAGCCATACATCAACACCGCCCCAGTCATATTCTATAACCATTGCATCTTTCTTTGCCACCACTTCTTTCACATGAGGCATATGTCTTATCGTGTCTTCGATATCCATAAAAGCATTGGGATCATCTGAAAGAAGGGCACTGTCTGCCAGAGGATCAACCGTTAAATCACATTCCTTTATAAGCTCTATAGAGATAGTAGGAGTCAGAAGAACCTGACTGTTTACCGTACCACTGTCACCACATCCTGCATTTATAATAACAGATAAAATGAGCAGTGATAAAATTACCGTTAATAATTTCATCAATGAAAACCTCCTTTGATTCGTAACGCGTGACGCGTGACGCGTCACGAGAGATTTCTATTTTTTTTGATACTTAAAAAATCTCTTTCTATTCACCCTTCTTAGTTTATATTTTAAAGTAATTATGTTAAAAAATTTGTTTTTTTGTTAAAATGTGTAAAATTTTATCCTATAGTTCCTATAACCTGGTAAAGAGGCATAAAAACTGAAATAACAATAAATCCGACAATAAACCCCATAATGATAGCAAATACAGGCCCCGGCTGTGTAATATCTTTTATTTCTAATTTAAGCAGATCTTCTTTAAAAATACAGGCACCTTTATTCATGGCTTCAGCGAGTTTTCCATCACTTTCTCCTTTTGCCATAATAAAACAGAACAGATCCGGAAAAAACTTCGGCACTTCAAAGATTGTATAAAGCTTTTCTCCTGATTTTAATTGTTCATAAATGGTGTTAAGAGATTTTTTAACAGGCTTCATAGTAATGCCTTTAGAAAGGTGAAGGAATACTTCCTCCGGTGAAACGCCCTTTTCAAGCATCATTCCCCCTGCAGAAGCAATCTGAAAGGAATAATATTTTTTAAGAAGAGGTCCTGTTACTGGCAGGCTGTAGAGAAGAGAATTTTTAACAGGATTGAGAAGAAAAACGCATATATCCACTGTAAGAAGCAATAAAATAATTGCCGGCATTATACCCGGTATATGCAAAAATCCTGTTACAGCCATTACTATCCTTGTAGGAAGAGGAAGTATAATATTAATATCGTCAAATAATTCCAGGAAAGTCGGGAAAATAAAGAAAGACATTAAAAGAATAAGAGCTGTACAGATATTCAAATAAAGTACGGCAGGCATTATAATTCCTCTGCCACATACGGTTGAACCAAGTATTTCTTCATCTATGAGATATGAAGATACCTGTTCAAGAGTTTCAGATATTTCTCCTTTTTCTTCTCCTGCCTGAATAATTTTCTTTATATGTTCAGGATAAAGGTCATGTGAGGCATCCAGTGCTTCGGACAGAGATTTTCCGCTTTTAATAAGAAGGGAAACTTTATTAAAATCATTCCTGAGTTTTTTATTCTTTATATCCCTTTCTATATTATTTATTGCCTCATATAGAGGAATAGAGTGACGGGAAAAATAAGCCAGTTTTTTAGTAATAACAGCCAGTTCTTTTGTTTCAGTCATAGAAACCCTCCCTTTATACACAACAGAAAAAGGTTCTATGGAACCTTTTTCTGTTTCTATTATTAAAATGTTATGTCTTTTATATTACTAGAGACCTTCTTTCACTATACCTTTTTTAATCAGACCAATACCAATACCGCCGACAGCAGCACCTTCTAAAAGTCCCACTCCTCCGAATTGAGAGCCGAGAGCTGTAGAAAGCCCGACTGTTACACCGGATGTTACAGACTTATCTAAATATCCGAAGATACCTCCCGCAATTACAGCGGTGGCAAGTCCTGCAGGAGCTCCGCCGATTGCCCTGGCTCCCCATCCCAGACCGGCACTTATAAGTCCCAGACCGGAGCCGAGGGCTGTACCAAGAACAAGTTCTCCGACAATCATAATATCCTTGCATCCGTCACCGGAACCAAGGCCAAAAGCTCCTGATTTAAGATCTTTCAAACCGGGAGGGACTTCTAAAGGCTGTGAGCCAAGTTCCACTCTATCTCCGTCATTTGCCTTCAATTCAGGCTTTTTCAGATTACCTGCCTGATATCCTGCCCGGGTTTGAATAGTTGAATTAATTTTCATACATATATCATTCCTTTTTTATAGAGGTGAACACAGACTGCGACAGGTACTTTCTACAAGCTTTTTACAGGCCTTCTATGCTCAGCTCAGTAATAATTATTCTCTTTATATTATTATATCCAAAATCCAGATTAAATCTACAGTGAATATGTTAAAAAAATGTTAACTTTAACTCATATAATGGCCATGACCGTGTCGAACACAACAAAGTATAAGAATCTGTTCCTCCCGTCACGGGTTACGCGTTACGATTCTCATATAAATCCCGGTCAAAATCCGGGACAGATCCTTGTAATTTCCTCCAGATCAGTCATGCCGGAAGATATCTTTTCCATGGCACTTTCTCTTAAGAATCTCATATTTTTTTCCATGCAATAATTATAAATTTCTATATAAGGAACATTTTTTGTGATCATGTCACAAATAATTTCATCTACAGTAAGAAGCTCAAATATACCTGTTCTGCCTGAATATTTTGTGCCGGAACAGTGAATACATCCGGTAGAAGTATAAATCTTTTTTATATCTTTTCTTATGTGTTTATCAGGTTCTATTTCTATTTTACAGTGACTACAGAGTTTTCTCACAAGCCTCTGGTAAAGAACTGCAGTAACTGCAGAAGATACAAGGCCGCTTTTTATATCCATTTCTATTAACCTTGGAAACACGCCGATAGAATCTCTGGAATGAACGGTAGTAAATATTAGATGGCCTGTAAGGGCTGTCCTCATTGCCATATGGGCTGTTTCAGGGTCTCTTATTTCTCCTACCATTATAATATCAGGATCAAGCCTGAGAAGAGACCTCAGGCCTTCAGAAAAAGTCAGACCTGCCGAAGGGTTAATCTGAGTCTGCTGAAATTCTTCTATAATATATTCGACAGGATCCTCCAGTGTGGCAATATTTACTTTTCCTTTATGAACATTATAGTTATGAATGAGGGAGGCAAAAATAGTGGTACTTTTTCCGCTCCCTGCAGGGCCTGTAAGAACTATACAACCCTGCGGAGCTGTTATCAATCTCTTATAATCTTCCAGCATTTTTGCGGTAAATCCAAGCTCTTCCAGTAAAAGAGGAGTCTTATCTGTGTTTAAGATACGCATTACAGCTTTTTCACCGAAAAGAGCAGGTATTGTGGCACATCTTACATCAAGGTTTAAAGAATTCTCATCAAAGTGAAAACTTCCGTCCAGAGGAACTGATTTTTTATAGGAAGGTAAACCGGCACGATTTTTCAATGTGGCAAGAATTCTCTCAAAATCTTCGAGCTTCATAGAAGATACATCATGGAGCAGTCCGTCAATGCGATACTGAACAACAGCACTCTCTTTTCTTGGAGTAATATGGATATCACTGGAATCCAGCTTTACTGCCTGTGTTATAAGATAGGATATAACAGACCGTCCGTCAAAATCTTCTCCCAGATTCTGGAGTATTTTTTTACTCTCTTTCCTGGCCTCTTCCAGTGTAATGGCTTTAGATGAGGAAGCACTGTGGATTTCAACCAGAGAGCCAAGAGAAAGTCTTAAATTTTCAACGGCTTTTTCATCAAGTCCACCGAAATTAAAAGATTGACCTTCCTTACTGTCAATTTTCAGACAATAGGAAAAAATCTTCTTACTGGCACTTATTTTAGTAATATGAGACATGTTTATTTCTCTCTTATTTTCCCCTGATACATTTTTCCTCGTGAATATCAGATTCTCTCCATCTTTTTCTATCTTTTCCATATTGAGGAAACTTCTGTTTTCATAAATAAGAGTGGCCATTAATATATGGCTCCTGTTATGGAGTAGAAGGGTTTAAAAACAGATATTATAAAAAATCCCACAATTATTCCTGCAGTTATGATAAAGAAAGGTTCGGAAAACTTCATCAAACCTGAATACAACATCTTCATTTCATCTTCATAGTAATCTGCACCGTCAAACAGAGCGGCAGGAAGAGTTCCTGTTTTTTCTCCATGCCTTATCATAAATAAAAATGTATTATCGAAAAACTTTACCCCTTCCAGGGCATCTCCCAGATTTTTTCCCTGGCTTACCTTTTCGGAAGCTTTCATTAAAATATTCTTTACCTGTGATGAATCTGATGTTTTTGCCGCAAGTTCAAGGGACTTATCCATGGTAATACCCTGTTTCAGCATAAAACCGAGAGAACGGGACAGGCGCACTATATAGGCTTTACGGAAAATCTCCCCTATAAAAGGGAGTTTAATAAAAATATTCGTTCCTGCAGTTGATCCGGTAAAAACTATTGAATCAAGAAAACAAACTACCAGAAACATAACTATAAGAAAGAGCGGACTGTAAAGTATTTTTCCGATATTTATAAATAAAATTGAGATTACATCAAGTTTCTGTCCTGTAGTGAGAGAGAAATTAACATACTGATTAAAAAGGACATCGGAAAAAACATAATAGATAAAGAATAAAAAGATAAAAGCAAAATTTATGATAATACATGGATAAAAAGCTGCAGACTTCACCTGTGTTCTTGTAAATTCAACTGTTTCCAGGTATTTTGAAAGATCGGAGAGCACATGAGGGAGGTTATCAGTTTTTTCTGCTGCTTCAATCATTTTCACATAATCGGGAGGGAAAACCTTTGACTCTTCCTTCATTGCTTCCGAAAGAGAAGAGCCCTTATCCATTTTCATTTTAAGACCGTCTACAGAATCCCTGAGAGCTTTATCGGAAATATTTTTCCTTATTTTATCAAAGGCTTCTGTAAGATTTGCTCCCATTTTCGTGAGATAATAGAGATTTTTGGTAAAAGATATGAGTTCTCTCGTTTTATCCATATATATTACTCCTGTTACTTAAAAATCCCATTGCCCAGTTCCACTACAAGATAAACAATGGGAGAGAAAATGCCTGTTATGGCCCATCCTATAAACAGGCCTATTAATAGAGTCAACATTACTTCTAATATTTTAAATAAATTTTTTATTTTTACCGAATAATCATTTTCATAATATTCTGCCATTTCATTGAAAACTTCGGAAAGATTTTCTGTTTTTTCTCCGAGAGAAACCATAAAGAGGAAGGTATCGTCAAAAATACCTGTTTTACCGAGTGTACTTTTCAATGAAGGCTCTAATATGACAGAAGAAAGTTTATCTGAATAAAAATAAAGACCCATAGCGCCTGATACCGTTTTAATGGCTTTATCCAGAGGCATAAAGTTCTTTAAAAGACCGCTCATTACACGGCAGAATATTATATATTCATGATTTTTAATAAGACTTGAAAAGACCGGGATTTTCATATATATCCAGTCATATCTGTTTCGAATAATGCCGCATCTATGAAATAATATCAGTAGAAAAACACAGAGTATAATCAGATTGAAGGGCAAACCTGTAATCGGATTTCTCAATAATTTAGTAACAGCTATTAAAATCTTTGTATAAACCGGCAAACTCATATCCATACCTTCAAATAATTCTACAAAGGTAGGCATAATATAAGTGATATTGAATAATAATACACCGGCAGATACAGCAATGAGTACCAGAAAATAATTGATTGTATGGGAATAATGGGAAACATATTCCTTCTGTGATTTCAAATATCCGTCCAGGACTTCTACCGAAGCTATAAGATTGTCCTGTCTTTCTCCGGTTTCAATCATATTTATATAAAAGTACGGTATAAAATACCTCTCTTTTTTTAATGATGCCGAAAAAGAATTACCTCTTCTGAGCTCCTGTAAAATCCTTTTAAAAGGTCTCTGAAGAGGAGAAAATTTAAGAGTAATCGAAGGACCAAAGCCCTCACCCAGTATAAGAGAAACAGCCTGTGAGAGAGGAAGGTTAAGTCTGAGCATCTGAAGGAGCTTGTTATTGAACAGATAGAGGTCCGTATATAATCCTCTGCCGCGAAGAAGTCCCCAGCTGTCATACCATAAAGAATCCCAGGTAAAACATAAGATAAAATCGACTAATGTCACAGGAGTTGCCGAAGTATTGCTTACTATACCTGTAAAAGCTTCCTTTAGAAATTTTATAAGATAATATGCGCCTACAAGGACAGTTGTTCCGATAATTATAAAAAGAATAAGTGCCATAATAAAAAACTCACTTTATCTGACAAGAATATTTAATACCCTGGAAATGGCCAGTAGAAATTACTTTCACAGGAGAACCCTGATCATAATAATATTCCAGAGTGAAATAGCCATCTTTAATTAATGACGGAGATTTATAGATATATTTTTCTAAGGTACCGTCATTTTGATATATCTTCAGATTTTTCCGGAGAAATGTTTCACGTGTATATCCTTTTTTTTCCATAGTAACCGTATAAACCTGACCCATTTCCATAAGATCCATTGCAGTCTGCCTTCTCTTTTCATAATTAACCCTCTGAAAAATACTTCCGAAAAGTCCGTAGAAAGCAAATTCAATAAAGAGTATAAAAACTGCAAAATGAAGTACTACTATTAATAACGATATAGCCTTTTGATTTCCCTTATTCTTCATAGCTCAATATCCCTTATAACTTTAAAATATTTATCGGAGCCGATTACAGTCTTATATCTATACTCTATATTCATAGAAATCATATGTTCATCAAAAATCCACAATCCGTCATTTACAGGGTATCCGGTAAGTCTTGCCTCTTTATTGCCATTCTTTAAATAAATGGCTTCATCTTTAAATAAATAAGTTTTCTCTCTCCCGGAAACATTTATTTTTATACCGTGATGATCGGGATTTACGAAAAATTTTCCGCCTCTCGCCAGATCACTTTCTATCATTAATTTTATATTTACCACATCTGTTTTCATACCTGATTCCTGATGAACTTTGATAAACTGCCTGTAGGAATAAACACCGAGAAGATAGAAA
>CALARM010000578.1 GCA_937888925.1 uncultured Synergistia bacterium
TATATTTCCAAATTACAGAACGATCTCTTCGGTATACAGAGCAGGGCAGGCTGTTCCTGCGCCGGCCCTTACGGACATTATTTACTCGGTATAGATCTTGCTACTTCCACACGATACAGAGAGGTTGTCAGTCAGGGTTACAATGGTTTGAAACCCGGATGGGCAAGAATAAATCTTCATTATACCCTTGATGATACAGATCTGGATTTTATTATGGATACAATAGATTTTATCTCCAGATACGGAGAAAGATTCCTGGGTTTATACGAATTTAATATCCTTACAGGCGACTGGCATCATAAGGAATTTAAAAAAATTATGCCGGAATTTTCACTCCGTCAGGCACTGGTTCATAAAGATACGCCAGAAACAGACGAAGTAATAGATAAGAAATTTTTATATAGATCCTATCTGGATAAGGCCCGTGAAATAGCAGAAAGTCTGCCGGAACATATAAAGTTTATTTCCCTGGACGAGAGACTAGAAAAATTATGTTATTTTTATGCAGTTAATCTGTCAGGTATATAAAATACTTGCAATTATAGAATAATTTTAGTATACTTTATCTGTGTTTTTATAGTATATTTCATTGGAGTGAAAAGTGAAAAGTGAAAAAAAACGGGACATTTCTCACAGTTCATTATTTACTATTTGTTTTTTGCTTTTTATTAATTATTGATTGTTATGAAACTGACTATAATAGTTAATTAGGAGTATTTTTTTATACTACTATATTTTTTCAACAGGAGGTGATAGAGATTAACAAAGAATCTATTCATATCTTGCTTGTAGAAGATGATGAAGATGTAAGTACATTTCTGGAAGATTTATTGATAACAGAAGGTTATACTGTGTCTGTTGCTTCATGCGGTCTTGATGCGGTACATATGGTAAAAGAGGATATATATCATATAGTTATACTCGATCTGAAATTACCTGATATAGATGGTACCGAGGTTTTTAAAGAAATAAAAGAGATTGATAATGATATAAACATACTTATTCTTACCGGATGTCCGTCACTGGAAAGTGCTGTAGATATGTTAAAACATGGAGCATATGATTATATACAGAAACCTTTTAAGATAGATGACATAAGATCTACCCTTGAAAAGATTATAGATGAAAAAAATCTTATTAATAAAGAAGTAGATAATCTTATAGAAGATATTGGCAAGAAGATAAGAGACCTGAGAAAACAAAAGGGCGTATCTATCAGGCAGATGTCCAGAAGAACAGGTCTTTCCAATAGCCTTCTCTCCCAGGTTGAAAACAGTAAAATTTCTCCGTCCATAGCCAGTCTTGATAAGATTGCAAGAGCTTTGGATGTCAGCATAGTTCAGTTTTTTGAAGACAACAGTGTGAAGAGAATTTCTATTATGAGAAATGACCAGAGACAGGCTATACCTTCCGGTAAAAAAGGCATTACTATTGAGTTACTTTCCAAAAGATCGGAAAATAACAAGCTCCAGCCTATGTATATAAAATTTAAAGTAGGTAACTGTTCATTACAGAATTTTTATCATCCGGAAGGTGAAGAATTTGGAATAGTTATTTCAGGAAAGTTAGAGCTTAATTTCGGCAATAACAGGTATGTCCTGGAGAAGGGTGACAGTGTACATCTGGATTCTTCTCTTTCTTACAGCTGGAAAAATGTAGGCCAGGAAGATGTAGAAGCCATATGGGTAACTACACCTTCAAGTTTTTAATATTTGAAAGGAGACCGGTGTGAAGAAAAACATTTTTAAATACTCTATATTATTAGTATTATTCTCTTTCCTTTTAACTTTATTTCCTGTATTTTCAGGAGGCAATTACAGACATTCATTTAATTCTATTGCAAAAGCCGAAAGTATATCCTTTGATGAAGAGCTTCCTATGAGCCGGAAGGTAAAGAAATTCATAGAAGATCTTGAAAATCCGTCTTCTGATGATGATACCAGACATACTGCAGTATGGGCTCTTGGCAATCTGGGTGATAAAAGGGCTGTGCCATGTTTGATTAATGTGCTGGAACATGATAAAAATGAAAATATAAGAAGTATTGCAGCAGAAGCACTTGGAAAACTGGAAGACAAACAGGCTATAAAACCGCTTATCAAAGCTTTAAAGGATTCTGACTGGGGAGTAAGAGTGGATGCAGTATATGCTTTCAGAAGGCTTAAAGATTTTTCATCGGAAGCTATTCCCTATATAATTGAATGCCTTAAAGATGAGGACGAAACAGTAAGAATGACCGCTGCCAGAGTTTTAGGAGATTTTAAAGATAAAAGAGCAGTTGAACCTTTGTGTCAATCACTGGGAGATAAAAATCAGAGAGTAAAAACTTCAGCCATATCATCCCTCGGTTTACTCGGCGATAGCAAGGCTGTAGAACCGCTTTTTAAGTTATTTAAAGAAGGCGAAAGTGACGTCATAAGAGCATCTGTAGTGAGATCACTGGGAGAGATAAAAAGTGATAAATCTGTTCAGTATGTTACAGAAGCTCTGACGGATAAGAATATTTTTGTCAGAATGATTGCAGTTACAACACTCGGCAAGATTGGTGACGAAAAAACTCTGGAAGTTCTGGAAAAAATGTCTAAAACAGAAGAAGACAGTGATATGAAAGATGCACTGAAGAAGTCTATAGAGAATATTAAACGGGCATTGAAGAAATAGATTGATAACAAAAGGGCTGTCTCCGCCGGGAGACAGCCCTTTTGTTTACGATAAATTTATTTGATAAATTCCAAAACTTCACAGGTAATTATTTTTTCAGACCATCTCTTCTCATCAATTTCAGAGAGTTCTTTTGTAAATCCTTCTATATGTTTCATCACTGAATTTGCATCATTGAAATCCATTTCTTCAGGATTCAGTATTTTATCTTCTGTAATAAATACTTTAATGTACTGTATCCCGGCAGGCGGCTCAATCACACCTCTGAGGATTTTTGTTGTTTTTTCTTTAACAGATGTGTCTTTTTCATGAATATTCGGAAATAGTAGAGAAAGAATTTCTCCGTTCCAGTGTATAACCGTCAGATATCCGTCTTTATTTGCAGGAATTTCAATCCTGACTTCATCGCCTATAAAAGCTTTTACCTTATCGGACTTTTCTTCCGATTTTTTTCTGCTGTAAGCCAGATCCGGTACAAAATAAAGATTTTTTACAAAATCAGTCCCTCTTGATATTGCTTCTTCAACAGAATGCCACAGTGATTTCATATTTACAGGCTTTAAATCGAAATATATATTCACACATGTTTCACAGACAGCGAGATGTTCTTTCATCTGCTTTTTCTTATCTCCCGAGGTTTTCCCCGATGCATAATCGAATAAATCTTCTTCCGATGGACAGAGGGATTTTTTCTTTCTTTTTTCATATTCAATATAGGAATTCATCCTGGCTTTCATAGTTAAAAAATTATATTTCATCAGACATGAAGAACATGTTCTTAAATGTTCCTCTATATGAGGAGTTCTTTCTTTTGAAAAATTCAATAAATCTTTTTCCGAACAGTGTTTCATTTTATATACCCCCCTTAAAGCAAAAAGCCCGTTTTACCATAAAATGTTCTCAGATCTTCATAAGTTCTGCTTATCAGTTTTCTGAGGCTTAACTCTGTAAGAGCTATATCTCTCTGACTGTGATGGGTATCTAAATATAAAAGCAATTCTTTTATATTAACCGGCAGTGCCGGTAACCGCTTTTCGTTTATAATCAGATCTTTGTAATCCTGTAATATGTTTGTGACAATCCAGATTCTTGTCCACCCGTTATCATAATCAGGCTGCACCGGTCTGTTCCATACGATGGAGAGATATTCTCTGTCCTGGAGTAATATATCTCCGATAAATTCTCTGATAAAGGTTAATTCTTCTATATGGGTTTCCCAGTAAATTATTGTTTTTTCAGGATTTTCTCCCGGTTTCATCCACTCATCAGGTAAAGGCGGAAGTTTCATTGTATATCTCCTGGCTTTCATGATACTTGAAATTTTTTAATATGTGACATTTTCAAATAAATATTTTAACCTTTCTTCTCGTTCCTGTTTCAGATTTATCTCTTCCGAGGTTTTTATTATCCCAATAAGGCTATCAGTTACTGGGGTTTCACTTTTTTTTACACCTATTAATTTTGCAATATCTTTACCGTTTTTCGTAACTATAATATTTTCTTTCTTTGAAAGTTCCATATATTTTCTTATATTATTTTTAAAATCCGTAGACGTGACAACCATAAATATACACCGCCTTCTATTAAATATTATATGGAATTTGTGCGAAATATTCAATATATTATATACGAAATATTTATATATAAAATGTGCGGTAAAAATTTTTAAAGATTTTATGACAATGGGTTATCAATTTTAGTATAATAAATCGGAAAGGTTTTGAATATGCCATATTATTATATAGAATTATTTTTTCCATCAGAAGTTTCTGCCGGACATTGCTATAATTCTGTTAAAAAAGTTACTGAATATAATGATTTCGAATTTTATTATAATAATAAATTTAATTTTTACTGTACATTTCCGGATGTAGAAATGTACGATGATGACGGGAGAAAAATTGAGCATCATTTGATAGAACAGGCTATCTCTCAACAAATTCGGCATATTTATAAATTATTCGATTATTTAATTACAGATTATCAGCCTTATATGTGTTATGTCAGCGCTCATGACAATAAATATGCAGGTTTTACTTTTTCCGGCGGGGAAGAAAACGAACTGGCCTTTAATTGTTTGAGAGAAGGAAACCCGGCAGGTTTTGTAAATCTTTTAAAATGGGATATTTCTGCCTGGCTGGCAGTGATCAAAAAAGAACTGGCTATGAAAGAAATTGACAGACCATTGTTAAAAAAAATAAAAGTTACCCTGAAAGATACACCGGGAGAATGGATGGATTTTATATATAATGTAGGAAATCTGTTAAGGGGAAAATCTGCTGATAAATCTTATGCAGAACGGGAAATTCAGCGTACTCTGTTTAAATGGAAAGGGAATAAAGTTCCTTTCACTGTTATGGAAGGACTGACTGAAAGAGGCTATGAGGTAAGAAATCATGGTGACTATATGATTTTTACATCCCATGCTTCATTGCCTTCTCACTGGAAAGATTATATAAAGTATATAAAATTGTAGTATTTTTATGATTTCAAATGTTATTATACCTATCATATTAAAAGCTTCTGAAATAACAGGTTACAGGACGGGAGAAACGTATTTTTCCGCAGCAGAACTCTGTCAGAGACTTAATGATTTTCAGAAAGCCCTGGTCTGTTATGACAGGGCAAAAGGGTTTTTTGAAGAAAATAATCGACCTCTGGATGTAGCAGCATGTGAAAAATTTACAGGGGATATTCTTGAAGAAGAAGACCGCTTTGAAGATGCTCTGGAACATTATGGCAGGGCAGAACATATTTTTAAAGAACACAATCTGCCTGTGGAAGCGGCACAATGTGTCATGAAAAAAGCCGGCCTTTATACTGACCTGGAGATTTTTGACGAATCCGTAATACTTTATGACAGGGCAAGACGTATTTTTAAAGAGCATAATTGTTCCGTAGATGAAGCAAAATGTGATGCGGGACAGGCAAAAGCCTGCTGTGGACTCGGGAATTTTCATGAAGCTCTGATGCTGTATGACAGGGCAAAAGATATATTTGAACAGCATAAGGAATATCTTGAACTTGCCAGATGTTATTCAGGCAATGCAAATCTCTGTCTTGATTTACAGAATTTTCGAGAAGCAACAGAACTTTATTACATGGCAGAAGGGATATTCAAAAAGGATACTTACTGGCCCGGAGTTGCAGGTACTATGGCAGGAAGGGCAAATGTCTGTCTGGCTTTGCAGAGATATAAAAAAGCTCTGGAACTTTATGAAAAAGCAGAACATATTTTTGAGAAATACAACAGATGGCACGGTTCTGCCAGATGTATTTCCGGTAAAGCAATAGCATGCCGGAATTTAGAACATTTTGATGAATCTCTGAAGCTTTATGAAAAAGCAGAGCAACTGTTCAGGAAAAATAATCAACCTGTAAAAGCCGCAAGATGTTTATCAGGGAAGGCCCATATTTACAGAAATTTACAGAAATTTGAAGAAGCCTTCAGATATTATGATGAAGCAGAAGATATGTTCAGAGAGAATAATTACATGGCCGGTGTGGCCAGATGTTTATCAGGAAAAGCAAGTATTTCTCTTACGTTACAGAAATTTGAAGAATCTCTGAATTTTTACGAAAAGGCAGAAGAGATCTTCTCCGGTAATAATCATTCCGTTGATATGGCAAGATGTCTTATGGGACATGGACAGGTATACTGTAATTTACAGCAATTCGACAGAGCTCTGAACCTTTATGAAAAAGCAGGTGGAATTTTTAAGGAAAATAATCTGCCTCTTGATATGGCAAGATGGAATTATGAAAGAGCCGGCATATATCTTGTATTACACAGATTTGATATATCTATGGAGCTTTATGATGAGGCGCGCAGATTTTTTGAAGAACATAACATGCTCATAGATATGGCGAGATGTGATGCAGGTAAAGGAGAGGCTCTCTGTCATTTAAGAAAATTTGAAGAATCTCTGGCATTTTATGATAAAGCCATAGAGGTTTTTACGGATAACAATCAGTTGAGTGAAGTTGCTCTCTGTACCTCGGCAAAAGGGACTGTTTATCGTAATATGAGACGATTCGACAGAGCCATAGAGCTTTACGATCTGGCAGGGAAGATATTCATGGAAAAAGGCCACTCTGTAGATGTGGCAAAATGTGACTTAAATAAAGCGGTAACATGCTGTAGTATAAGGAAATTTGATGAAGCGATAAAACTTTATGATGAAGCATCAT
>CALARM010000579.1 GCA_937888925.1 uncultured Synergistia bacterium
GAAAGGAGACCTTTATGGATAGCAGTATAGAATATACTTCAGTTGAGATAGATGAAATTCCGGGTATTATAGAAAAAATTCAGGATTCTATCTATGATAAAATGGATCAGATCTGCTCACTGAAAACCATATATGTAAAAAAATATCAGAATAAAAATAAATTTATCTGTATCTGTGAAACATTAAAACCTTTAGAAATAGTAAATGATAGAATAGAAGAACAGGAAAAAATACTGGCCTCTGCAAACAAATCTGATATAATAGGTTTTACCAGTCTTTTTGGAGTTTTATCCAAAAGTAAAATAAAAAAAATATCGCCTCTTCTAAAAAAGAAAAAGATCTCTGTCGATTCTGTGATATTCGAGGAAGATGATATATCTGAGGAACTTTATATAATAAAATCAGGAAAAGTTCTCATATATAAATATATAGATGAAGAAAAAAAGAAATTCGAAGTACTGGCTTCTCTGTGCAAAGGAGATATATTCGGAGAAATGGGTATACTGGATAATGCCACAAGATTTGCCTGTGCAAGAGCTGTTCTGGAACCGTGCGAACTTTATTTCATGAAAAAAACTGACTTTTTGAATATATTACAGACATATCCGGAAATAAGCCTGAATTTAAGCAAAATCTATTCAGACAGGCTCAGAGCTACAGGGCAACAATTAATCAAACATCTGAGAGGATTACCTGCCGTTACAGAAACATCAGAAAATACTTATCAAAAAGACTACAGAACTTCTGAACTTTCTATTTCGGAAATTGCAGCAATAATACCTGATATAAACAAATCAGTGGAGAAAGCAGATACTCATAAACCGGTGGAAAAAATTCCTGTAAGGATGACATCCAAAACAATTTCAGCAGAAGAGATAATTCAAAAAAGAAGAGAAAAACTTCTTTCAAAAAGCAAATCAGAAGAATTATCCAGAGGAATTTTATTTAGAAAACCGAAAGAGTCAATCAAAGAGGATTGAAAACCCCGTGACTGTCATCCGGCCAATTTCTAAAGTCTAAAGTCTAAAGAAAGGTACGGAAAATATTATTGCTGCATAGTTTCTAATTCTTTTGCACTCTGTGTCAGGAGTTTAAGTTTTATATCACCTACGATAGTGAGAGCTTTACGTAAAAATTTTCTTCTTTCTCCTGCTCTCGGATCATAGGTAAGCTGTTCCAATTCTGTCTGAACCATTCCTTCAAGGTTCTGGAACCATGCAAGTTTCTGCCCCAGTTTCTTCATATCACCGTATTTTCCGCCTTCTCCTCCTTCACCTTCCATTTCATCATACTGGGTGCCTTTCATAGCAGCTTTATCTTTATCTTTCATTTTCTTCATTTTATTTTTTGTATCGAAATTTACAAATGAAGAAATAAGATCTGAGAGAACACTGAGGCAATTCATTATCTGCTGGCTATCAGGCATGGAAAGCTGTGCGGCAATATCATTTAGCTGTCTCGTAACTCCGTCGAGTATTTGCCTTGCAGTTCTGATATCTACTTCCTGGGTTTGAACAAATTGTCCCTGAAGCATCTTATGAAAATCCTGCATTTTACCCGGTTCATTTCTGAGCCATTTCATCGTCCCTTTTGAAAGAAGTAATTTTCCTCCCTTGGTGGAAAATTTAAACCTGTAACCGCCTGCTCTGACATCTTTATTCTTTGTTTCCTTTGTCTGTCCGCTTTTTGTTACATTCGGGTCAGATTTCTGAGCTGTTTCATATAATTCATCTGCTTTCCCAAAAAATTTCTTTATAGCCTTTTCGGGAGTCTGTTCAACATTATCCTTTTGAAGATTATATTTAGACTGTAAATCCTGAAGATTTACATCTTTTTTAGCTGCTTCACCTTCTTTGCCCTTCATGGGGCCTCTGGTAGAAAACCTGGCATCTTCCTTTGCATCAGTTTTTCCACCCTTTAAATCTTTAGCAGAAATAGTTGTAGAAAGGACACTTCCTTTCATTGCATTCTGAAGAAAAAATTGATTTACTTTATCCATTTTTAATCAACACTCTCCCTTTATAACCAGCAGCAAAAAAATTTATCTGGTAACAGTATATTTACACTGATCCAGTTAAAATTATAACAGAAATCCTCCGAAGAAGCAAGCAAATTCGCAGGATTAAAAAGTGAAAAGTGAAAAGTGAAAAGTGAAAAGAATAAGATATTACTTACCATTAGATCCTTATTTATAAATTGTTATGAAAGTAACTATAATTTATATGAGAATCGTAACGGGTGACGCGTAACGCGTGACGGGAGGAACAAATTCTCATTCTTCGTTATGACCGAAACGCTCATGGCTTTCAGTGAAAGAGGAAAATTATAAAAAAATAATTGGAAAAAAGTCTTTATATTTTCCGAAATAACGTGATACTTTATATGAGTAACTACAGACGTACAGTTACTAAAATAAAAAAAGGGGGAATAATCATGTCAGCAATTCAGGGAATCGGAGGCGGCGGTTGAAGACCTAAAGCAGGAGCGGCTGGTGCAGCCGGCGGAACCGGTAAAGTAAATGAACAAAAAGGTGGCAATGATAAGAATCAGGAGATAGAAAAAAAAGCAAAAGAACTTGCAGAATCTCACGATTCAGGAACACTTCAACAGGCTCAACAGTTAAAGGGTGCCAAAAACACTCCCGAAGAAGGCGGAGAAAACAAAGAAGCACAGGATATAGCAGATAAAAATGACCAGGAAGTAATTGACAAGGCTGTGGAAATGAGACAGGCTATGGATGCACAGAAACAGCAACAGAATATGCAAAACAAGGTAACACTTTCACCTGATGCGAAAGGAGCCGGTTGAGGAGCCGGTGGCGCCGGTGGAGCCGGTGCAGTAATCCCCCAGGCAAACGCATTAAAAGGTATGGCTTAAATAATTTAAATATAAATTAAAATAACAGGGTCTTTTTCATTCAACCCTGTTATTTTTTATAAAACCTTCAATACCTGTTATTACAAAATTTATGCCTCTTATAATCAAAAGCTTGTTATTATATAAAAATAAGCTTACAATAAAAATATAAATTTTAATATATATTAAGGAGGCAGATTTTTATGAAAAAATCTAAAATTATTATCGGTTTAACAGTAATTATATTCTTTCTGGCTACTATTTGTTTTATCATGTCTTACAATGGAAAAATTATGGCGCAGGAAAAAGAAACAGGCCGTAACGAAATGAAACAACAGATGATGTTAATGGAATCCCTCTACCTTATAAATGACTTGAAATTAACAGGAGAACAGGTAAAAGAGCTTATTCCATTAATAAAAGAAGCAAAAGTAATAAAAGAAGAAATGGACAGTAAAAAAGATGCCATAGAAACACAGATATGTGACGGATTAAAAACTATAAACGATGAACTGGCGAAAAATACTGATCCTTCAGAGGAAAATTTTGCAAAGTTAAGAGACCTCAAAAAAGAAATGAAATCTATAAATGAGCCTTATAAAGAAAAGGCAGAAGTACTTTCTGAGAAGGTAAATAATATACTCTCAGAAGAACAAAAAAATATTATAAATAACTATCGTCCCACAGCCATATTTAAAGGAGAAGGAAAAAACAGGCCGGAAGACAGGGAAAAAGGCAAAGAACAGGGAAAGAAAATGAAAAAACTCCAGGAAATACTGGAAACAGCAAGAAATATTCCTGACGGCGAATATAAAGAAAAGAAAGATGAACTACTGGCAAAGGTTTCAGAGAGAATGAGTAAAGGAAATATGTCGTGGAGCGAAATAGAGGCAAAAATAAGTAAGGTCAGTGAAATACTGGATAAAACCAGAGCTATGAAACAGGAAGAATTCGAAACACAGAAAGACACTATATGTTCGCAAATGGCTTCTGTAGTAATGGGAAGTAAAAAGCAACATTCAGGCAGAATTATCAGATTGATGTTAAATCCTGAATTGTTACCGGTTCTCGAAAAAAGAATTTAACGTCGTGAGTCGTGAGTCGTGAAAAGTGGGTTATAGAAAAATACCCTGTTGCCCTGTTATCAGGGTATTTTTCATTTCATATAGAAGGTATTTATCATTTTTCCAGAGAATTATTTATAGTGAGTCGTGAAGAGTGAAGAGTGAAAAGTGAATAGTAGGGGCGACACCTCCTGTGTTCGCCCATTACCCGGTGATAATACACATCACGCATTACGCATCACGCATCACTAAACACCCGTTACGCGTTACGCGTCACCCGTCACGCATAATGATAGGAGTCAAAAATGTTATTTCTACCCCTTTATAGTTTACTGGAAAATAGATATTTTATAAAGCAAATACTGGGTAAAGGCGGTATGGGTGCAGTATATCTGGCTGAAGACAGAAGACTTGGAGACAGAGCAGTAGCAATAAAAGAAATTATTCTCCAGTTTACCAGTGAAGAAGATAAGGAAAAAGCACTCATACAGTTCAGAACCGAAGCTACGATGCTTGCAAAACTGGATCACAGGAATTTACCTAAAGTCATAGATTATTTTGAATATAATGGTAAAGAATATCTGGTGATGGAATATATTAACGGGAAAACCCTTAAAGAATATATTGACGAAAAAAATTCACCATGTACTGAAGAAGAAGTGATAAACTGGGCTCTTGAAATATCTTCGGCCCTGGACTATCTTCACAGCCGGAATCCGCCTGTAGTATTCAGAGATTTAAAGCCCCAGAATATAATGATTAATAATTCAGGTCAGCTCAAATTGATAGATTTCGGCATAGCAAAAATATTTACCCCATCAGAGGAAACAAATACAATTATCCATGCCAGAGGCACTATGGGGTTCTGTCCTCCTGAACAGTGCAGCATAAAGGGAAATACAGATCCGAGATGTGATATATTCTCTCTCGGTGCAACAATACATTATCTCCTTACAAACAGAAATCC
>CALARM010000580.1 GCA_937888925.1 uncultured Synergistia bacterium
TATTGTCTGTAAAACAAATGATATAAGGCAAATGATTTTTCTTCGTAAGAGCCTGCCGGGCAGAAGCTGATGAAATATTTAATAACTTACCAGGAGCAATAATTAAGTAAACAACAGGAGGTTTTTTTATGAAACTATCATTTATCCGGTTAATGATTTTTATAGTAAGTACAGCTATTTTTTTCACAGGCTGTCAGAAAGAGGAAAACAAAACTTCTTCACCGGGCAAATTAAAGATTGCCCTCATACTTCCCAGCGGGAAAGACGACCTTTCCTGGGCTGAAAGTATGTATGACGGCCTCATAGCGGTTCAGAAAGAAGAAGATATTGAAGTAAGTGTAACTGAAAAACAACCTAACCCTGTAGATGCAGGGACTGCTCTTCGTGACTATGCAAACAGAGGATTCAATATTATCATAGCCCATGGAAGCCAGTATCAGAGCCCCGTATTTGATGTGGCAGACGAATTCCCTGACATAACCTTTGCCTATGGAACAGCTTTTGATACATCTCAGAATGTTTTTGCCTATGATACGCAGGCACAGGACGGAGGTTATCTTTTTGGGATAATTGCGGCAAAAATAACAAAATCAAAGACTGTCGGCATAGTTGGCCCTGTAAAAGCAGGTGATGCGATAAAATACAATTACGGATTCCGTCAGGGCGTGGAATCAGTGGATAAAACAATTAAAATCCTTGAAACCTATACCGGCGCCTTCGGCGATACGGTAAAGGCAAAGGAAATGGCCATTGCCCATATGGACGCAGGAGCAGATATACTTACGGGAACTGCCCAGCAGACAGTCGGAGCCATTCAGGCAGTATCGGAGAAAAAAGGAGTCTACTGGTTTTCCAGTGATATGAATCAGACTTCCCTCTCCCCTGACCATATTATAGCCTCACAGGTTTATCAGTGGAAAGAAGTAATTAAATATATCATAGAAAATCACAGAAAGGGTAAACATGGAGGAGAGAGAATAAGTCTGGATTTTACAAACCAGAGGCTTTCCATAGACTTCAATCCTGCACTTGACTCTCTGATAAAACCGGAAATTAAAAAGGTATTTAACGAAAATCTGGAAAAGATAAAAAAAGGAGAAATTAAAGTAAAAGTGCCGGGGGAAGCTAAACAGTGAGCAGTGAACAGTAATCAGTGACCGGTGAATCGTGAGCATGGGCGTTTAATTAAACACTCCGGGATTAAACACGGAGCACCCATTACACGTCGTAGAAAAGGTGAAACATATCCGTGAAAATAGAAACAATAGAACTTAAAAACATAACAAAAAGATTTCCCGCCGTTGTTGCAAATGATAATGTAACAATAACCTTCAGAGGAGGGGAAGTACATACACTTCTCGGGGAAAACGGTGCAGGGAAATCCACCCTGATGGGAATTCTCTACGGGAAATACACAGCCGACGAAGGAGAAATTTTAATAAATGGCAAAAAGACTCATATAAAATCTCCGAAGAATGCGATAGAAGCCGGTATAGGTATGGTGCATCAGCATTTTATGCTTGTACCGTCACTTACTGTAACGGAAAATATAATACTCAACTACCCTTCTAAAAGAGAGCCTTTTCTTAATTTAAAAGAATCAGAAAAAAGAATCAAAGAGATTTCCGCCGATTACGGCCTTGATATAAACCCGACATCTCCCGTATGGCAGTTGTCCGTAGGAGAACAGCAAAAGGTTGAAATTCTAAAATTACTCTACAGAGACGCAACATTTCTTATACTGGACGAGCCTACGGCAGTGCTGTCTCCTGGAGAAGTAGAGGTTTTCTTCATTACCCTCAGAAAACTTCTCTCTAAAGGCTATGGAGTCATATTCATAAGTCATAAGCTTCAGGAAGTCATGGAAATAAGCGACAGAATAACAGTCTTAAGAAACGGGAAAGTCACGGGAACAACGACACCGAAAGAAAGCAGCAGAAATTCTCTTGCATCCATGATGGTAGGAAGAGATCTTTCAGATATAGAAGAAAAAGATGGACATGTAGGAGAAGAGATTGTTCTGTCCGTAGAAAACCTGTCGATTCAAAATGACATGGGCCTTATGTCGGTAAAAAACATCTCCCTTCAGGTGAAAAAAGGTGAGATTCTCGGTATTGCAGGTGTGTCGGGAAACGGTCAGAGAGAATTCTCGGAAGCCATGGCAGGTTTAAGAAACATAAAAAATGGAAAAATTATACTGAAAGACAGAGATATTACAGGCAAATCTTCCTCTTTTATCATAAAGGCCGGCCTCTCTTTTATACCGGAAGAAAGAATGACATCAGGCATAGTGAAAGATTTTTCCGTATGGGAAAATTCTATTTTAAAAAACCATGACTCTATGAGCAAATGGCATTTTTTAAAATTTAAAAACATAATGGAATTCGCCGGAAGCCTTGTAGAGCAATTTAGCATAAAAACCCCCTCTGTAGACATGCCGATAAAGAATCTGTCGGGAGGAAATATACAGAAATTAATCCTTGCCAGGGAACTGTCTGCAAATCCTTCCCTTCTGATTGCCTCCCATCCTACAAGAGGTGTTGATATAGGAGCAACAGAGTATATTCATAAAATAATACTGGAAAAAAGACGGGAAGGTATGGCTGTAATCCTCATTTCGGAAGATATCGATGAAATAAGGGCACTATCTGACAGAATCGCCGTCATGTATGAAGGAGAAATCATGGGTATAGTTCCTCCTTCGGAAGGGATTGAAAAAATCGGACTTATGATGGGCGGAGAAAGAAGAAGTTGAAAATAATAGAAATTGCAGTATAATGAAATTGGAGGTGAGTAAAAATGAGTAAAAAAGAGAAAAAAAATGAAATTAATACAGATTTAATTCAATCTAATAAAAATATAAGTACAAACATAGAAAAAATTCTCATAAAGGCATCTCTGGATGAACAATTCAAAGAAACTCTGTTAAATAACAGGAAATCCATACTTGATATGGAAGAATTTTCATTAAATAATATTGATAAAATGCTCTTAAGCACCATTTCTTCAGAGAGACTTGAAGATATGATAGAAAAATTCACGAACCAGTATATGTCAAGGAGAAATTTCCTTAAAGGAGCCGCCGCATCCGTAGCTTTACTTACGGGCCTCACATCGGCAATATCTTCCTGCTGCCCTGTTCCCGTGACGGGAGCAAGGCCGGAACCTCCTCTGGTATCGGAAACTTTATTGCCTGAAGGAGGCACCATAGATTACAGTTACAGCGGATTAAAAATAGTCATCCCCCCGGGAGCAACAGACAAAAAGACAAATATATCAATAAGTGTAATCATACCTCCGGCAAATCCTCCCGAAGGTATAAGTTTCTTCGGCGAAGTTTATAACATATCGGGAGAAGCATTTAAAAAAGACATTTCCATAATATTTCCTTACAGCGGTACAAAGGAAGGAATAAAAGCATATTCATTGAATAATTCGTCATGGAAAGAAATACCTCTTGAATTTGAACAACAAGAACCTGGTAAATATGTTCCGGTAATTAAAACAAAAAAAACCGGTATTTACACCCTCGGAAAGAAAACATCTGTTCCAACCGCCACACCGGGCGGTCACGGAATAAGGGCAGATTAATAGAAAAGGAGTCACTCCATTGCACGATATAACAGTTGTAAATTTAAATCTCCTCTATATAAGATATTTTGATACGATAGACAGGGAAAGACATGTTCCCCTGGGGCCACTTTATGTCACATCGGCCCTTGAAAAAGCGGGATTTTCCGTAGATTTCAGGGATTATCAGATAGTTTCCGCAGAAGATCCCTTTGACAGCACCGTCATGGCAGATTTTCTGGAAAACCCGGCACCTGTCCTCGGAGTAAGCTCAATGACAAATCTCCTTCCCTTTACAATACTCGCCCTGAAGGAATTTAAAGAAAGATACCCGGAGGTAACAGTCGTCCTGGGAGGAGTCGGCACAAAAGCAATAGAGCATGAAATCCTCTCTTCCTTTCCCTGGATTGATATAATAGTAAGAGGAGAAGGAGAATTAACATCTGTAGAACTTCTAAATAAATTAAAGAATGGCGGCAACCTGAAAGATGTTTCAGGGATTAGCTTCAGAGAAAACGGGCAGATTATAGAAAACCCTGACAGAGAAAGGATTACTGATTTAAATTCTTCACTGTGGCCTGCTTTTCACAGAATAAATCTGTCAGATTATAAAGGTTACGGTATGGTCACATCCAGGGGCTGTCCATATCCATGCACATTCTGCAGTGTGGCACCCATATGGGGCCTTACTCCCTATTTCAGAAGCGATGAAAGTATTATATCGGAGATGAAATATTTACATGATAAATCGGGAGTAAAACTGTTTCTGTTTCAGGATGAATTCTTCCTTTCGTCTCAAAAAAGAGTTTTGTCTTTCTGCAAATCTTTAAAAGAAGCGGGACTGAATA
>CALARM010000581.1 GCA_937888925.1 uncultured Synergistia bacterium
ATTCTTCCGTCAAAACTTGCAAAAGTATCGGAAATATGTCCCTGTCTTCCATGCCTTCCTGTTCCTCCCGGTTTTACACTGTACCTGATAAAAATTTCTTTATTATCTCCTGTAGACAGTAAGTATTTTCTCTGCTCCTTCAGATAATTTATTGTTTTTCCTTTTTTATCATAGAATTTTACGTCTTCCATAGCATATTCTTCTTCTTTTCCAATCTGCATAAAATAAGAAGGCCTGTTTTCATTACTAATCTGTAATATCATTGAGATAAAAGCTTTACCATTACCGGCTCCGGAGAGATCTATATGAATTTCAATATCACGTTTTTCAGGTTTCCCGGTAAATTCTGTTTTTCCATGAACTTCTACAATGGAGGGAGGCACATTATGTTCACATCCTGAAAATAATAGTAATAATGACAGAATAAATAAGAGATTTTTTTTTATCATTTTTTGCCTTTCTGAGAAAAATACAGCTGTTGATAGATTATATTATATGATATATTATAATAAAAATATCTCGACTCTGTCACATTTAAGAAAAAATTATAGCCAGTTTCATAATTATCCATAAATAATGACCTCGTAATGCGTAAAGCGTAATGCGTGATGCGCAGGGATTAAACCCCGTCACGCGTTACGCGTCACGCGTCACGAGAACCATAAGTTGTGAAATATACTATAACTGTTAGCAATTATCTATTAGTTTTAAGGAGTGCTTTAATGATGATGAATTTTAAAAAGATAGTAATAACTGTTTTACTGGTAATTTCTTTATTATTTAATGTTTCCTGTATTACTTCCAGAAAAGCTGTTGAAATGAATGATCAGGGCCTTGATAATTCTAAGAAAGGTAATTATGAAGAAGCAATTAAATTTTATGATAAGGCAATAGAAGCTGACCCGAAATTCGTAAAACCATGGATTAACAAAGGTATAGCCCTGTGGAGACAGGGAAAATACGGAGAATCGTTAAAGTGCTATGATAGGGCACTGGAACTTGACGGTAATAATATAAAGATATGGAATAATAAAGGGCTCGTACTGGCCAATCAGGAAAAATATGAAGAAGCAATAAAGTGTTATGATAAAGTTTTATCAATAAAGCCTGACCATTCATATGCTTTAAATAATAAAGGACTGGCTCTGTTTTATCTCGGGAAACGTGAAGATGGAATGAACTATATAGATAAAGCCCTTGACATTGATCCTGAATTTTCCAATGCCTGGGATAGTAAAGGTGATATGCTTGAAAGTGCAGGCAATCATGACGAAGCTATAGATTGTTATGATAAAGCAATAGCAATAGACCCGAACTGTGCTGATTTCTGGCAGAGTAAGGCCATAGCCCTTGATGCAAAGAAGAACTATGAAGAAGCTGTAAAATGTTTTAATAAATCCCTGGAACTTCAGCCTGATTGTATCTATGTCCTTATTAAAAATGGACAGGTGTTATATAATCTTGGTAAATATGCAGATGCTGTTAAATGTTTTGATAAAATCCTGTCTGTAGATCCGAAGAATTTAGATATAATTGTCATAAAAGGACAGGCTCTGTATAATCAGCATAATTATGAAGAAGCTATGAAATGTTTTAACAGGGCTTTGGAGATTGATTCTCACAGTGTTGTGTCTTTGAAAAATAAAGGACTGGCTTTAATGATGCTTAACGCCCGTGGAGAAGCCATGGCCTGCTTTAATACATGTCTGAAACTTGATCCTGCATGTGTGGACGCATGGATTGCAAAAGGAAAAATCCTGTATGATCAACATCAATATAATGAAGCCATTGATTCTTACAGTAATGCTTTAAAATTATCACCTGATAATATTGAAATATTGCTTGAAAAAGGAAAAATACTCGGTTATGTATATGATAAATATGATGAAGCTATAAAATGTTATAATAAGGTTTTAGAGCTTGAAGCCGACAATATTGATGCCCTTTATTATAAAGGACTGGTTCTGGATAAACAGAAAAATTACAGGGAAGCGATTAAATGTTATGATAAGATATTATCACTTGGCTCTACTAAATATACTGACCCCCTGGTGAGAAAAACTAATGATCTTAAGGCTTTAGAGAGAAAATAAAAAAGTCAGGAAATGTCTCCTGTAGTAATTAGCAATTAGCTTTTTAGCAATTAGCTGTTAGTTTTAGTTACTACTTAAAGCTAATTGCTAGCCGCTAATTGCTAAGTACCGCACCAGGTAAATTAGTAACCATTTTATCAGCTTCTGCCTGACAGGCTCTTACGAAGAAAAATAATTTGCCTTATATCATTTGTTTTACAGACAATAAATTAACCCTTATTTAATTTTTAATATTATAGAAAAAACTAATTTTTCTTCTCCAGAGCCTGCCAGGCAGAAGCTTTTTATGGGTACCCTTTTACCTGTTACGGTACTAAGAACTAATAACTCAAATTAATACTTTTAATTAACTTCTGATTCTGCTGCCTTGTTATTATGAACCAGGTAACCGGCAGCAAAATAGTTATGAGGACTGTCTTTCTCCAGTTCCATATTATACACTGTTATAAGGTGATCCAGTTTCACCGGTTTCTTTGATATGATTTTATCTCTTATTACAGAGTTATTCACACAACTATATATATAATCACCTTCATTAAGGTTTTCTATATTTCTGTATATGTTATTGCCTGTATAGAAGGGGTGATTTCCTGTTACATTTACTTTAGAATATTCCGTTTCAACTATATAATAATTATCTGTATTATTTTCATGTATAAGTATCTCATCAACCCTGCTTTTTATAATATTATTCCCGTCAAAACTCAGGACATAATCCCCTTCTTTAATTTTTTCTATTTCTATTTCTCCATTGACGGTTTTTACCATAGTATGTTCAATGAAGCATCCTCCACCTCCTCCACCTCCTCCACCTCCTCCGGGAGTAGCAGTTGGCGCCGTAGTAGGAGCTAATGTTGGTAACGGTTCTTCTGTAGGTTCTGTAGTTGGTACCGCCGTAGGTGGTACCGGTGTAGGTGGAATAGATGTTGCAGTAGGTGGTACCGGTGTA
>CALARM010000582.1 GCA_937888925.1 uncultured Synergistia bacterium
GATTGCATCAATTACAACTGTTTCTTTCGGTTTACCGAGAGCCAGAACCAGGAGTATGTCATATCTGTCGGATATATTCAGAGATTTCCTGAGACCTTCTCTGTTTATTGAGCCTATTATACATCCTCCAAGACCCTTTTCTACTGCGCCCAGAAGCATTGTCTGAGCTACTATTCCGTGATCACAGAAGAAATCCCTGCTTATTTCCCTGTCTCCGAGTATTATTATACAGGCAGACGGTCTTTCTCCTTCGGAAGGGCCCGGCCAGTCTTTAAGATAGCCTGCCCAGGCAAGATGAGGAAAGATTAAAGAATTTTTTTCTTCCTCCCATGAGAGCATATATTTAAGGGGCTGCATGTTTCTTGCAGAAGGCGTCAGTCTTGCCATGCCTATAAGCTCTTTAAGAGTATCCGGCTCTATTCTGAAATCCTGATAAAATCTTCTGTAACTTCTGTTTTTTGTGACCAGATCTTTCAGCATTATTGATCCTTCTTTCTTATTTTTTCGAGTAATTCTCCGTAGGAATTTATTTCTAACATGCCCTTCTGTTTCCAGTATTCATAATCTGCCGGCAGAAATTCCGCGCCGATAGTATATTTTATAATAACATAAATAATCCTTCCGTCATGAATTAATTAATTGACAGTTTATGAAAGTGACTATTAAGAAATGAAATTCCCCTGCCGGGACAGCTTGAAATATATCTTCCGACAGGGGAACATTTACTATAGTCCTTTTATCCTTATTTGCTTAGATAATTCGTTCTCACAATGGAGAAACTCGGCTTTTCTGCCCATGTGTCTACACCATACTGTCCGTCTGTCGATGCGGGATTACTGATTTTATATATGCCGTAAGTGGCTTCCTGTCCCTGTTTATAACCCAATGGTTCATTAACGGTCTCGAATATACATGTTCCGAAGAAGGGACCGTTTTTACCGGCAAGAGGAAGAACGTTTACAAGCTGGCTGTCTATATAGGTAGCCTGTCCCAGTTCATCTGTTACACCATTGGCTCCTATGGCAGTGCCCATCTCGAAGAAACAGAAAGGAAGTCCGGGAAGTTGTTCTGGAAACGCTCTCTGTATATAAGCCTGGAGATATGAGCCGGAGTTAAATGGATTAACAGATGCAATAAATCGATTTGTCCATACTGTTGAAAGACTATTATTATCAAAAGCAGCTTTAAGCTCTTTAATCTTTACAATACCAGGGTTTGAAGGATCACCAAAGGTACCAAAACTTACAGGTGATGTAATTGCAATTCTGTTTGCTTCCGGTATTCCTGCCCTGTTTTCAGCTTCTATAATTTTAACCACAGTTTTTGCAATCAGATCTGCTGTTTGACCGTCCTGCCCCAGGTCATATTCATTTCCGACACACCACATTACAACTGCAGGATGTCTGACTTTAGTGGTTGTATTGTAAGCTTCAGATACAAAATTATCAAACCATGTATTAACCTGTGGATCATATAAATGTGATACATAATAGGTATTTACAGAGAAAGCCATATGCATTCCAAGACTGTTACAATAGTTCATAAAATTAATATGATTCCGCCCTGACCCTGACTGATTCATACTGTAAACATGTAGGAAATTAACACCTATTTCCGAAAGTTTACGGAGATCATCTCTACCTTCACCGTTTACTGTGCCCCACCATTTTGCACAGCTGTCATTGCAAAAATCAGCGTCATAATATGTTCCCTGACCATCTCCTTTGAAGTCATGAGGTGAAGGATTATAGCATATACCTTTTATGGGACTTATATTTGCCACAGTCTGAATAGCTGTAGGATATGTTGTACCTCCTGTTGTTCCTCCAAGTGTATAATGTAATATTTCACCTGCAGTTGGAGTCACATTTGATAATGTTTCAAAGGTATGTCCGTCTTTACTACCTACAATGGTATAGGTCTGAGAAAGTTTAACGTCGTAAAATATAGCCTGGCCATTATTATAGGTCTCAGTTGCATCCCAGTTTACTGCGCCGTTAGTATTCATATATCCCAGATCATGATAATCTGCAGGGTATTTGGATACAGCAACGCCTGAAATAGGAATTCCCCTCTGTTCCATAGAACTTGATGTAAGTAATAGATTATGGACAGAGACAAAAACGTAACCTTTATTTGCATCATATGGATAGGAACCCATGACTGATGGCCAGTCTGATGTGCTTATAAGGCTGATATTTTCAGTTGTATTTGTTGAAACAGAGAAAATGTAATTTGTTGTAACATGGCCTGTTGCCGTCACACGAAGTCTATAGGTGCCTGCAGGTACATTTGAGAAAGAATAGTTGCCATCTGTACCTGTAGTTGTCGAGCTGGAAAAGTTCGAGCCCTCTCCTGTCAGTAAACATGATGCATTATTTACACTCGACTTTGGCCAATTGAAAAAATATTAGGGTAGAAATTAAGGGCACTCTGGT
>CALARM010000583.1 GCA_937888925.1 uncultured Synergistia bacterium
GGAGTTACTGGAAAAGGCAAATAATTCCCTGCTCAGACTGGATAGTCTTGGCTATGCTTTACCTGATTATGAAAATTTTATTGGAGCATATATACAGAAGGAAGCTCTTTTAAGTTCACAAATTGAAGGTACAAGAGCAACTATGGAAGATGTTTTTATATTTAATAGAATTTCCGCCGGAAATAAAGAAGTTATTCCTGTTTTTAATTATATTGAAGCTTTGAAATATGGAAAAAAAAGATTAAATGAATTACCAATGTGTTTGAGACTGATAAGAGAGATGCATAAGATTCTGCTGGAAGGAGCGGAAGGGGAAAATAAAAATCCAGGAGAATTCAGAACTGCTCCCGTTATAATCGGAGGTAATCCGGGTTATGTTCCCCCTCCTCCGGATCATCTTAAAGAGCTTTTATCTGATTTTGAAAAATACGTGAATGAAGAAAATACATATCACCCGTTGATAAAATGTGCTTTAATTCACTATCAATTTGAAGCCATTCACCCCTTTCTGGATGGAAACGGAAGGATAGGAAGGCTGCTGATAACACTGTATCTTCTATGGAAGAACATTATAGAGGAACCTCTGCTTTATCTCAGTTACTATTTTAAAAAATACCGTCATGAATATTATGATAGATTATACCTTGTCAGCAGCCGGGGAGATTTTGAACAATGGATCGTTTTTTTTCTTAAAGGTATTATAGAAACATCTACTTCTGCGTTAAAAACAGCAAAGGACATAATAGATTTACGAGAGAGGCACAGGAAACTATTGATAAAAGGGAAGAAAGTGTCTGCTACCGCCCTGTTACTTTTTGAGGATTTATTCTCTACTCCTTTTGTTTCTATAGAAAATATACAGGAAAAATATAACGTTTCCCATACAACTGCTTCTGCCGTTATAAAAAATTTAAAAACTGCAGGCATACTTAAAGAAGAAATGCTTGACAGAAAAAGAAAAAATCAATTCAAGTATTTTGAATATTTGAAAATCCTTTCTGAAGGTACAGAATTATAAACGATATTACAGTAGATTCAGATGGAAAAATATATATCAGAACCCAGCAAGTGTCGTATCCAGAAGTTTGCCCCAGACCCTGAATTTAAAGTTAAATAAATACATAATACCTTATCATCTAAAGGGTTGAACAGCCTGTAGCTTTCATTTCATGTGAATAATTATAACAATAAAATACATATTGACATTTTTAATAATATATGATATAAAATAATTAAGTTTAATTATTTTTAATTAAACTTAATTACAAAAAAAAGGAGGTGGTAAATAGATATGAAAGAAGAGATAGGTGAAATGTTCCGGGAAGAGGGAAGAGGTCTTACCGATATAATGGACATAAGCCAGGCTGCAGAATTTTTAAATACAAGCAAACCCACCCTTTATCGCTGGCTGAACGAGGGAACGATAACTGGCTTTAAGGCAGGAGGGCAGTGGCGTTTTTACCGTAAAGATCTGATTTCCTTTTTAAAGGGACAGAGTAAAGAGCAGGAAGAATTCAGAAAAGAACTGGAAAAAGCAATAGAATTTTTCAGGGAAAGAATAAAATCAAAAGGTAAATAAAAAATGAAAGGAGAATAAAAAATGAAAGAAAAATTTGATATTGAAATCGATGAACATGATGATATTAAATTAAATGAACTGTTAAACCTCATAATAGAAGATGCGTGTTCCGACAGGGCAAGCGATATACACTTAAATCCTGCTAAGCAGGCCTTTAAAATCCGCTACAGGGTTGACGGAGCACTGAGGGATATATCAACACTGTCCGATCTGCTCTATAATCCACTGGTAAAAAAAATTAAAGAAAGAGCTTCATTAAACAGCGATATTATATCAAAACCTCAGGATGGGAAAATAAACCATGAATTCGGGAATAGATGCCTGGATATAAGAGTTTCTACCCTTCCAACCTTTTACGGGGAAAATATAGTAATGAGAATTCTTGATAAAGCAGCCATAACCCTGGATCTGGAAAAACTTGGTTTTAGTGAAGAAAATTTAAAGAAATACAAAGATTTACTGAGCTGTCCTTCCGGACTTATTATAATTAACGGCCCCACAGGGTGCGGAAAAACAACAACGGCATATGCGGGACTTAACGAAATGGCAAACCCCGGGATTAATATACTCACAATAGAGAATCCGGTAGAATATTTAATTGACAATGTTATTCATACACAGGTAAATGAAAAAGAAGGACTTACCTTTTCCGGAGCGCTCAGATCATTCCTGAGACAGGACCCCGATGTGATTTATTGCGGAGAAATAAGAGATGACGTGTCAGCTAAAATACTTCTGGAAACAGCTCTTACGGGACATGTGGTAATAAGTATTCTCCATGCCCCTGACAGTGCAGAAGCATTAACCAGGCTTATTGATATGGGGCTTGAACCTTTTCTGCTTGCTTCTGCCCTGAAAGGCATCATATCTCAGAGATTGGTAAGAAAAATATGCCCTGACTGCAAGGAAGAAATTCCTGTACCTGAAGGACTTGTTAATATGTTAAAAGAAGAAAATCTTTATAGAGAAAATATGGTTTTATATAAAGGAAAAGGTTGTGAGACTTGCCGTAACACCGGTTACAAACATAGAACGGCATTGTATGAAGTCATAGTAATGGACGATGAATTAAAAAATGAAATTTCCATGAAACCTTCTTATGCCGATCTGATAAAATTCTTCAGGAGCAGGGGAGAAGCATCCATAAAACATGACGGACTAAAAAAAGCCATAGAAGGAATAACTCCAATAGATGAAATTTTAAGGATTTGCAGTGATATAAAATGGTAATCTCTACAAAAAACTCACAAAAAAATAAACTGATCCGGTAATAAATTATCTTATAGCCCCGATCAGTAATTTCTAAGCAAAAATATTATACACAGAAAAATCATATTTATCAAGAATGACCGGAATTTATATTTCAGATTAACAGGATAATCTATTTATCCAACTCGGTCTTTCTCCTGTTAATTTTTGAAGCCTCATAAATTTCGGTCGTTTTTATATTTTTTAATATCATAAAATATTTTTATTTATCAATTAATCATTATTTATTATTATTCTCTAAGTCTTACAGGGCAATAGTTTTACACCGACAATTTCTAATAATGGGTAAAAAAAGCTTATTAATTGTTTTCAGAGGAAATTCGTCTGTCCCAAAGGTACTTGACTGTACCTGCTTTCCATTTGCCACCTCTTCTGGTGGGTATGTGGCTGATATTGAGTTTATCCGCTATCTGCCTGAATGAGGCTCCTTTATTTTTCTCGGAAACTATAAAAACTTCTGCCTGTGAGGTGTCTTTAGAAGGTATAATAAAATTTCGATCGATCAGAGGTTCATGAACACCTTCTTTATGTATGGCAGAATAATTCACAAAACCTTTATAGAGTCTATTTTCAAGGATATATTTTACCGTACATCCGTACCATGTTCCGTTTCTTTTTGTTTTATAGTTATTTTCATTTAAATAATCTGCTATTTCTTTCAGGGTTTTTCCACTATTTCTCAGTTCATAAATAAGCTCCACTGTAGATGCCTCTGTATCCTGAACGGCAAGATAACTGGGAGATTTTCCAGTGTCTCTTTTTGTAATATATCCGAGAGCCGGAGCACCTCCTCCATAGCCGCCGTCTTTTGCTTTTTTAGTTCTTCCTGATTTCATTCTTATAACAATCATGGCTTTCTCATACTGGTTTATGGCACCTTTCATCTGTCTGAGAAGGATTCTGGAAGGGTCTATGCTCAGTATATCAGGCTCGTCTATTGACAGGACAGAAGCGCCTTTCTCCTGGAAATCTCCGAGAATACTTTCCTGGACCAGAAGGTTTCTTGCCAGTCTGTCCAGTCGTGTTATTATTATGGTATCTATAAGCCCTGACGATACGTCAGACTGAAGTTCTGCAAGAGCAGGTCTTCTGTCAAGTCCTCCTGAAATACCATGTTCTTCATAAAATTTGTCTAATTTCAGTCCGCTTTTTTTGCAGTAATCCAGTATCGCTTCTTTCTGTATCTCCAGACCTCTGCCGTATTCAACCTGATCAAGTGTGGAAACCCTTATATATCCTGCTATCATAAAGCTATTGTAACAGGGGAGAGGTTTCGTGTCAAGTAAATATAAAAAAAGCCTCTTTTTTATATTTACTTGACAGATAAAAAAGAGTATTTTATAAAAAAAAGGAGTTAGAAATAAGCTGTAGAATGTATAAATAACTTATCAATTTTCAGGTGTTAGGTGTTGGGTTAGGAAGATTAAAACCCAAAACCTATTTAAGTAAAATGATTAATTCAAAACTTTTCAATAAATTAAATATCATATTAAATAATCTTACAACTATTTCTATTGGAAAATACAGATTTTTTGTAAACAATATAATTCCAGACGGAGAGAGTGTTAGAACAGATAATATAAAAATAGAAGTTGAAAATTTTGAAGTAAAAGATGCAATGAATGTTGAGCATGCAGAAATACTGGTGCCTTCAATTCAATGTGAATTCAAACATCTTCTGTCTGTTATAGATAAAATTAAAGAATGCCCTCCTCAGATATGTAACATGGTAGCTCATTTTTCAATGACTATTGTAAATCGCCTGCTGAAACATCACAGAGAACTGTTGGAAATACCTGAAATACAGGAAGTACAGGTAAATATAAAAAATGGAAAAATCCATGTCACAGGGAAAGGTAAAAAGGTATTGACAGTTCCTTTTTTAACTGTTATAGGTATTTATTTACTGGAAGACAGAAAGAAAATCAAAATAAACGTAGAAAAAGTTCAGGTACTTAATTTTATACCTGTACCCGGTTTTGGTTTATCTTTTGTAATGGATATTATGTCAAAAAAATTAGCCTTAAAATTCATAGAACACCAGGGAACAGCTTTTATAGTTGATACTGCAAAAATTCTTCCTGTTCCTGTAGATATGAATTTTAAAGCTATTGAAATGGACGAAATCTATAACAGAGTTACAGTTAAAATTTAGGGAGATACCTGTATCTGGTTGATTACTGTTTTAACATCCTTTACTGTATAAGCAAGTTTTTCTGCCCTCAGTTTCTGTTCCTCTGTTTCAACCTGTCCTTTCAGTGTAACATCATAATTAACTACTTCTACCTTTAATTTAAAAGAAGCAAGTTCAGGATCCTGACTTAAAGCCATCTCTACAGCTGTCCGTCTGCCGCTATCAAGTGGTTTTAAGGAAGTAGAAGTAGAAGGTGTCGGAGTAATCCGGGGATTTGTTTTCTGGCTACAGGCTGGAATAAAAATAAATAATAGCAAAATTAAACTCATTACTAGAATCGTTTTTTTCATAAAGCTCCTCCTTTTTAAACTTTTATGTTCTTACAATACGAAATCCCATACCGAATCCATGAACACCCGGAGAAGCACTGCTGCGAAAAGCTGAACGACATAAGTCTGCTGTACTGCACCAGCTACCGCCACGTCTTACTTTACTTGTTCCCGTAGACGGCCCTTCAGGATTAATTTTAAAAGAATAAGTATACTCTCCATACCAGTCCCAGCACCATTCCCAGATATTGCCGCTTAACCCGTAAAGCTCGAATTTATTTGGTAATTTCGCATATACATCCTGATGATTTTTTGCACAATCATTACAGCAACAAAAATTATCATCCATAGCATTTCCCCAGTAATAAT
>CALARM010000584.1 GCA_937888925.1 uncultured Synergistia bacterium
AATATATCGCTTATAGATTTATTCGGAGCTATTTGAATTAATTTTTTCAGTTTTGTATCATTTAATTGCTTCAGATTCATAAGCGAAACTCCCTTAATCGACAAACAAATTTTTTATCATAAAATCCGGACATAATTCTCAGTGCCCTATGGTAAGTTTACATAAAAGATATAACTTTGTCAAATTTATCTAAAAAATTTTTATTTCTTTTTTTTAGTTCCTTTTCTCTTATTAGAAGATTTCTTCCTGCTATCCAGTTTTCTCTTTAATGAAGAAGTATATTCATGTAAACTTCTCGTATAATTCTCATTGTAAGGAGCAAGTTCTATAGCTCTCTTTACAGCTTCTACAGCCCAGTCAAACTTGCCAAGACTGTAATAGGCAAGGGATAGATTATAATGGGCATTGGCAAAATCAGGGTTTTCTTCCAGAGCTATTTTATATTCCTTTATGGCAAGATTGAATTTTCCCCTGTTATAGTACACACAGCCCAGATTATTATGGGCCAGAGAAAAATCAGGGTCAAGTTCTATGGCTCTCTTATGATATTCCATGGCCTCATCAAGATTTCCCATACAATAATAAACCTCTCCCAGAGTATTATAAACTTTAGGATTGGCGGGAAATAATTGAAGGGATTTATTGTAAGCCTCAATAGCCTCTTTAAAGAGCCTCAATTTTTGATAGGCATTTCCAAGATTGGAATAAGCAAGATCATATAAAGGATTGAGCTCTATGGCTTTTTTATAATATTCAATAGATTTTTCCGATGATCCATGATTACAGTAATAACATCCAAGGTTATTATATGCTACAGGATAATATGGGGCAAGCTCAATAGCTTTTTCATAATGTTCCCTTGCTTCGTCCACAAGTTCACAGCTATATAAAAACTCACCGTAACTGTTGTGGAGAAAAGCCTGATCCGGATTTTTTTCAAAGGCCATTCTATAAATTTTCCTGGCTTCTGCCGTTTTGCCAAGTTTATAATATGACAGAGCCAGATTTTCCCAGGCAATCATATAAGCAGGTGATAGTTCTACTGTTTTCTGATAATATTCTATGGCCCTGGGATAGTCCTGAAAGTTATAATAAGTAGTTCCCAGGTTATTATAAGCCAGATAATAGGACGGATCAAGCTGGATGGCTTTTTTATAATACTTAATTGCCCGTTCTATATCTGATTGTTCATAGTATATTTCACCGAGATTTCTATAAATAAATGCATCTGTAATACCAAGATCAATAAGTATGTTATATTCTTCTATGGATTTATCAAGTTCTCTTAATCTGTAATAAATAGAAGCAAGATTCAAATGAGCAAGAGCAAATTTCTCATTTAATTCTATGGCCTTTTTATACTGCAGACCTGCTTCCTGAAGTTTATCCTGCCTGAAATAAACACAGCCAAGATTATTATAGGCCATAGAGAAGGTTCCATCCAGTTCTATAGCTTTCTTAAACTCCTCTTCTGCCTCGGTAAGTTTCTCAAACTGTAAATAAAGCTGTCCCAGCTTGTTATGAATGGAAGGAACAGAAGGGGAAATCTCCAGAGCTTTCGTATAGTTTTCCAGTGACAGTTCGAAATTTCCCATTTCATAATAAATCTTACCAAGTCCTCCGTAAGCTACTGTATCGCAGGGATCATATTCAATTAATTTTTTATATTCTTCAATAGCAAGTTCTGTCTGTCCCTGGTTTCTATAGGCCAGAGCTATATTTCTCCTTATAACCGCACAGTCCGGTTCTATTTCCAGGGCTTTTTCAAAATATTCTATGGCTGATTGAATATCATTCTGTTCATAAAGTATGAGAGCTAGATCATTATAGGCCATTGATGAATCAGGCTCCAGATCGATTAATTTCTTATATTCTTCAATGGCAAGATCTATTTTTTTCTGTTCATAATAAAGATTGGCCAGATTTCTATGGGTCTCTACGAGATCGGGTTCTATATGAAGGGCTCTCTTATATTCTATGAGGGCTTCATCAATTCTGCCCTGACGGTAATAAACAAGGCCGAGATTATTCCGTATCATTCCGTCTTCATTTAATTCCATAGCCAGAGTATACTGTGCTATAGAATCATCATATTTTTCCATTAAATAATACGTATATCCAAGATCATTATGTATGGACGGATCATCAGGAGATAACTCTATAGCTTTTTTGTAATGTTCCACAGCTTCTTCATACTGGCCGAAAGCACGGTAGGTACAGGCAAGATTATAATAAGTAATAGCATAATCAGGCCTTATTTCTATGGACTTTTTATAATTCTCCAGTGATAAATCTCTGTTTCCCAGTTCCAGATAGGTAAGGCCAAGATTATTATAAGCAGACGCCAGTGCAGGATCCCATTCTATAGCTTTCTTATACGCTTCTATAGCTTCATCATATTTTCCCTCATTATAAAGTATAAGACCTTTTGAATTATACTCTATGGCTTTCGATGCTTTTTCTTCTATCTCTTTGAGCCTTGCATCGACAATCTTATTGTAAAGGTCTGTTTTCACAGTGTAGAGAGATTCATAAGGTATATCATAAAGTTCAGTCACAGAACCTCTGATAGAACTTCTTACAGGTTCTTCCTGACAATCATGTTCTCTGTAAGACAGAAAAGGAGAAACATTTATATGGGGTGGAAGAGGCAGATTATGAAAATAGGCATATTTTGTGCTTTCAAAAAAACACCTGTTACAGCGATATATATATACTTTAGAAGGAATATTCGGAGCAACAGGATTTTGAACAGCTTCAGACCTGTCTTCCTGTTCCGAAGTTTCACACGTCTTAACTGTTTCTGCTACTGCTCCACGAAAAACCTTTCCATGAGGTTCTTCTGTTTTAAAATATCCATCTAACCTGCGTAAAAATTGTTCCTTTAGTTTTTTAAACTCCGGAAGACTTTCTTTACGGGCAAGTAAAAGTTCTTTTTTTATAGACTTATTTCCACAGGCAGGGCATCTGCCAAATAACGTTCCTAACATATAATTTCCCCTAAAAATAATTTAAATAAAAATATGAGTCCAGTGTCTTTAGAAGGGGAAAACATATCAGCAGGTAAGATATCCTTTAATAGCGTGTCTATATATAAGGCATTCCTTATCATCTGAAATTGAAAGTTTTATATTCCATCTGTCAAACCATTTAATACGGCCCTTCATCTTCTCTCCGTCTCTGAAAATAATCTCTATATTTTTATTATTTTCTATAAGGTCATTAAAAAATTTATTAGTCAGATGTTCCGCATCAATCTGAGGCTCTTTATCCTGTTTGACTTCAGTCTTTTCTGTTTCACAGGTTTCAGTCATTATAATATCCTTTCTAACCTGAAATAATACGTAATGAAATTCTCAAATTCTACAAGAAATAGAAAATTCCTTTTATAAGAATCTATTGTTTATCAGGGGCATGTTCTGGTAAAAGGGACTTCATTTCTATCTAAAAAAATGGACAGACAGGTTCCGGGTATTACAAGAGACAGAGGATTTTCCTTTTTAGATGAAGAACCAACACTACCTGTAGCATAAATGAGGCCCGTAAGATTACCTGCCGTATCAAACATGCCGGAACCGGAACTTCCCGGTTTTATATCCATTCTGAATCCCATAACCTGCCTGTCTTTATCATTTAATACCTTATAAATCAATCTCCCTGAAGATATACTATTCCATGGATCTTCCGGATTTACCGATGCATAATAAAATTCCTGTCCACTGTAGGTACCGCTGTTATCAACTGTTGTAACTATATTAAAATTACATTTTTCATATGGTTGTATTAAAGCTAAATCACGCCACTTATCAATATCTATTACCCTGGCGGGAAAAGATTTCTTTTTCCCCTTACATAATAATACAACTGTTATGGAATCTGCCACTTTCCCTTCCGATATACCACAGGAACTGGCTGTTTCACTGCTTACGGAAATACAATGGTAACATGTAAGAATATGTCCCCGGGGTGAAACAAGAACTCCGAGAGAATTACTCTGTTCTACAGGGACAGATGTTCTGTTTTTTACAACGGTCCAGAACATGTCAAGTCTGACAATGGAATTATTGATTATATCAGTAGTTTCGTCAGCAGAACTTATAGTCATAGACAGAGAAAAAATTAATAATATAAATATAATGACTGTGCAAAGTAATTTATTCATCTAATAATTACCTTTCATTAAAACTTAACGCCACCATAACGAGTTGTTTAAAGCTGATGGTTGAGAATTGAGATTAACCTTAAACTCTCAACTCCCAACTCTCAACTTTATAATAATTTAACGAGAATGGACATTTTTATATATTATTGGCTGACAAAATCTTCGTGATAACATTCAGAAAAGTCAAGGCCTGTTTCGGGAAAATTCTCCAGAAAACACAGTGCATAAAACCTGAAAAAAGTATGAATCGGAATAAATGGAACAAGAAATAAATAGGAAATTGCCATAATTATACAGAATATTAAGAGACTTCCAATAATACCTGCTACGATTCCGATCGTAACATTTTTCATAAAGAGAAACACAATACCTATGCCGATACCCACTGCTATGATTATAAGAGGAATATACACTACAGCCAGCGCTATAACAGTCAGGATGAATATAATAATACCGAGAAAAGCACCTGCTGCGGCAAAAGCAATTTTCAGGGCATAATAAATGAGAAACTGAAATGGATAGTTCAGTATTAATCTCATAAGAAAACCTGTAGAACCTGCTATTCCCATATCTCTGGCATAAGAAATAGGACAGGAAAAATCATAGGTCAGAGAATATATAATACTCGATATTATAACAAGTATGAAAAAAGCTACAAAAGAAAGTATAAAATTCGGAATAATAGCCCAGATTGCAAGAGTAGCATCAGGTTTCTCTATTATATGCCAGATATGCAAAAAAAGGGGAATAAATATAATGATTGTGAGGATAAAAAGCACTGTTCCGACCAGGATATTAAAAAGAAACAGAGAAAAACCTTTGCTTTTATTACTGTTAAAACTTCTTACTATAGAAACATGTCTCTGTATTAATGATTCCATAAATACAAAAAACATATTGGCTCTTATATAAGAAATCAAGAAAGAAATAGCAGTCAGTATTATAATAGAAAGAGCGATTAAAACATAAATCAAGATACTGTGATCCTTATAAAATGTCTGTAAATGTTCTATATTCTGTCTCAGACCCTCTGAGACGTTATCAGATGACCCTCACCCTCCGCCATCACCGCTACTGCCGGCACTGTTACCACCACCGCTGCTGCCACAGCTACCTGCTGCCTGTTGTAATACTCCTCCAAGAAACCCTGCCAGGCTTAATTCAAGCAATTTCCTCCAGCTGAATGGCTTCAGAAAAAAAAGTTTTGTTCTTCTGAAAGCCTCATACATAGCTTTCTCTGCATAAAGCATTTAGAGAAGCACCTCCTTAAAATTCAGTTATCAGTTATATTATTATGTAATAAATCATCTTCACTGCTCACTGTTCACTTCCCTTCTACCACCAGAAGGGATAAAAATCATCTGCTTTACTTTTAGTAAGATTCTTAAGTCCTGAACCGTTAAAATTCATTATATAAATATCCCATGAGCCGCTTCTGTCAGAAGCAAAAACTATTTTATTTCCGTCGGGAGACCATACGGGAGTGGTATCTTCTCCCGGATCTTCCGTAAGATTTGTTCTGTACCATCGATCCCATTTTCTATCCCAGGTAATTCTATAAATTTCTTTATTTCCATGTTCACAGGAAACATAAAGTATGGAATACCCGTCAGGAGACCACTTTGGAGCAGCTTCTTTATCACATTTTTTATCCATAACACAGGGAGAATATCCCTGTGATGAAATTATCTGTAAATCTGCGAATTCCTGATGATGGGTAAGGAAAACAATATCTCTGCCATCAGGAGCGAAAGAGGGGAAATAATCATCATCTTCACTGCTGGTCAAACGGTTCAGAGATTTTCCGGCAGGTGTCATGGTATAAATTTCATTATTTCCTTTTATCCATGATTCAAAAACAATTAATTTCCCATCTTTTGACCAGTCAGGATTACCGTCATAAACATTGTTTTTCGTAAGTCTCACTTTTTTTGAATTACCGATGGTCATAACATAAATCTCAGGATTACCGTCTCCGTCTGTTTCATAAATGATTTTTTTACCGTCAGGAGACCAGCAGAAGGAAGGCTCATAATCATAGGCCTGGTTGTTAGTAAGTCTTTCAGGCTCTATGCCATTTTTCTGCATAATATAAATATCAGGATTACCGCCTCTTGTGGAAATAAAACCTATGTATTTGCCGTCAGGAGAACCGGCAGGCATAGAATCCGATTCATCGTTATCTGAAAGTCTCGTCCTGGAAGAACCATTCTGTTTCATGGAATAAATATCATAATTTCCGTTTAAATCCGTAACATAAAGTATGACATCTGGTCTTTTTGCCGCTCCCAGAGAAATAGAACATATGAGAGAAAAGATAATAAGAAAACATATAAAATTTTTCATCATAAAAATCTCCTATTTATCAGGTAATAAGGGCAAAAATTTAATTTTTTTTTAATTTCCTGTTTTTTTAAGACCTTCTTTTCACGGGCAAGATTGACAAAATTATAGGAACATCTGTAACAGAAAATATCTCTTCTGGCAGTTCTTTCAAAACAATCAGGACACTGATTTTTCGGCATGGGAGAACGAAGAAAAAAATATAATATCCATCCTGCCACAGGCAAAAGTACTGCCACATAAGCCCATAGAAGAGCCCACATGTTTCTGTTCCTGGCATCTTTATATATGGACATGGCTACCCACAGGATAAGAAAAACACCTGTAATTTCTATTAACGTAATAAGCTTTTCCATGTACATCATGCTCCAACGATCCAATTCACTCATTCCGCCGGATGTGCAAATCGCATCCTGTGTAACATAACCTGAGTCAAACAACAGTCCGGTAGAAAAAACTGCACACACTCTTATGGTAAACTATAACAATATTTTACCATAAGAAGGAACTATTTAAAATAACTTTTATAAAACCTTTATGATCTTTATTAGTAATTCTCATACCATGTAACATAACAGGACTCACAAATCAAAAAAAATAGTAAGCGTTCAGCATTTAGCTATCAGCTATCAGCTAAAGATTACAGGCTCTGATTATATAAAATGACATTTACTATGTAATTCTAATAAAAGCTGACTGCTCACTGCTGATAGCTGAACGCTTACCAAAAAATATATATGCAGGTTATAAAACATCGAACTTCTATCGTGTGTAACTGCCATGACCGTTTCGCTCAAAACATGAGAATCTATTCCCTCTTCCCTCTTCACCCTTCATGATTCTCACACAAATCTTTTACATACAGAATATGTAGGAAAAATTCCTACATACATGGTAAAAAATGCTATTGTAAAATCTCCTTTTTTCTGATATTATTCTCTTATTGTTTTCTTAGATTACAAAAAATTCAGTAGGAGGTTTGCAACATGTTAGTTCAAACACCATGCAAAGTTTCTCAGGAGAAAGTAACTTTTGATGTAAAAGAATTAGAAGCGATTCTCAGTGCTCCTGCCATGGATTTAACACCATATCCTCCGGCAGCAGTCACGCTCAAAGACGGACGTACCATGCTTATAAAGCAGGCAAATAAAGAAGATGCACCAAAACTTCTGGCTTATCTTAAAAAATTACTTGATGTAGAGCATGATTTCTATGATATCGTAGGAGCAAGGGTCTATGCGGAAATACTCGGATGGTACAGAAATAGACTGAAAGATCCCTATACACTCGTAGGACTTATAGACGGAGAATGTGTCGGTTTTGCAAACGGCAGACTCATGGATGAAGATGTAAATATAAGTCTTCATACACTGGCATTTGCAAGGGGCAACAGAATAGGCGCCATTATGTACTATGCAAAATGCGAATATACCTTCGAGATTTTAAACCAGGAAGAATTCTGGGCCACCTATGAAAGTTACAACGGCCTTAAGAGATGGGGTATAGGAATGGCACAGCCTTCCTATCCATGGCCTGATTACCAGCATGAACTCGGCGGAGCAAGAGTATATTACGTAACGAAAAAATACTGGGAAAAGGTAGTAAAGAATTACATGCTTGAAATGACAGGCTGTAAACTTGTAAGACCTGTTCCCGAAGAACTGATGAAAAAGAATGAAAACTTCTTTATGCCTGCAGAAGTAATGGTTTAAATATACCGGTAAATACGATAAATAAAGGCTTTAGCGCAGGTTAAAGCCTTTATTTTTTACGTTAAAAAAAGTGGCAGAAAAACATCTTTCCTAAATGGAATCTAAAAAATTAACGGTGACACCTTTTATTATGGTCAGCAATAATAAAATCTGCAGCAGCCTTGAAATCTTTTACCATAACATCAGGTTTTATATCCACCTTTTTATCCTTGCATCCAGAGCCTGTTTCAAGTCCTATACTTACTACCTGCGGATCTGCCTTCTCCCCTGCCGATATGTCCGTAGTCATATCTCCTACCATATAGGATTTGGTGAGATCTATACCATGTTCTTCTGCAGCTTTCAGCAACAT
>CALARM010000585.1 GCA_937888925.1 uncultured Synergistia bacterium
GGAGATGATTTTACAAGAAAACAGACCTTCAGTCAACCAAGAACTATAACACTCGATACAAAATATGAAGGTGTCGTTACGATAAATATCTGGACAGGTTATGCTGTGCTGGTAGTAAGTAAAACAGGGGAGAGAAAGGTTATTGTAGGTCCTCAGGCCTGTCTCCTTGAATATGACGAAAATCTTGAATATATGGAACTTTCCACTGGAACGCCGAAATCCGATAATAATTTATTTAAAACAGTTTATTTAAGGGTATTAAATAATAAAGTATCAGATATTGTTGCGGCAGAAACAAAGGATCTATGTCAGGTAAAGCTGCACCTTTCATACAGGGTAAATTTTGAAGGTAATCCTGATAAATGGTTTAACGTGGAAAATTATGTTAAATTCCTCACTGACCATATGAGGTCATTAATCAGAAATATAGTCAAACAGAAGGGTATTGAAGAATTTTATGCCAATGCCATCAGTATCATTCGCGATACCATCCTGGGGGTTGCCGACGGAGGCAAGCGTCCCGGAAGGGCCTTTGATGAAAACGGCATGAGGATTTATGATGTGGAGATACTGGATGTAACAATAGGTGACAGTACTATTTCAGGACTTCTCATACAGGCACAGCATACTTCTGTTCAACAGGCCATACAGATTGCCCAGGAACACAGGAAACTGGAGATTACCAGGGAAACAGAAGAAATCAAACAGCAAATTGCACAGGCACAGGCTGAAACTACCCAGAAAGGTCTGGCACTGGAAATAGAAGAGGTTAAAAAGAATCTGGAACTTGCCCTCACTCAGATTGCTTCCGAAATCCATACGGAAGACAGCAGATTGTCTGCAAAACTTGCACAGCAGGATAAACTTTCCGATATATCAAAAGCAGAACTGGAAAGACATAAACTGGAACGGGAACAGGAACTTATGCTGGCAGAAAAAGCACTCCATCAGAAACTTGCCGAGGTGAAAGCAGAAGTTGATGCAGTAGTTGCCAAAGCGGGAGCTGTATCTCCAGATCTTATTGCAGCACTTCAGGCCTTCTCAGATAAACATCTGGCGGAAAAAATGGCAGAAACTATGGCACCTCTTGCAATTATCGGAGGAAAGAGTATTTCTGAAGTATTCTCAAATTTACTCAGAGGTACTCCTCTGGAGGATATTCTGAAAAAGGATATTTAACTGTCTGTATTTTTAAGGTTCCGGTAATATTTTGCCGGAACTTTTTTGTTAAAAATTTGATAGTCCTAAAGAGGTAGTGATATGATATAATAAACAGAAAAAATTTAAGGAGAATAAAAATGGTTTGTCCTAGTTGTATCAGTGAAAATACTATCAAAAATGGAACAATTCATAATGGAAAGCAGAAATATGAGTGAAAATCTTTCTACTGCCTTATAATAACAGAGAAATAAAGTTCTACCAATAATCCAGAGTCTATGCCTGCTCTTACTACATTTATCCATTAATTCCTTCATACTTTATTTATTTTTATTTATCATTGACTTTTCACTTACATATCTGTTATTATATCCTGAATCCTTTATAACTAAAAACCCCGTCAAGATGCTCCATGCTGCGGACTTGCCTGAAAGGATTTTCATTAACCACCCGGAAAGGAGAATTTTTATGAAAAAAATTCTGTTCCCTTTTATTATTTTATTTATACTCTCAGGCTGCGGAGGAGGGACAGGCCCATCCTATACAGGAGTCCCGGCAGGTATAATAACACCTGTTCCCACCGATACTCCATTTTCAACTCCTTCTGTTCTACCTTCTACCCCTGCTTCAACACCCATTCCAGGTCAGACTGTACCTCCCGGCAATCCAACTTCAACACCTCCATCATCTACCACTACTCCTTCTTCTGCCACTTCAACACCTGTACCTCCCGGCATCTCTACCGGCTCGGTAAAGGTAGTTGTAACAGAAAAAACAGAAAATGGTCTTGAACAGCCGTCAATCGGTGCAACTGTTAAAGTTTCCCGTACAGATATTACAGGCAGTGCTGCAGGGGAGAGTGTAATAACAGACCTTGCTCCGGGCGATTATACAGTTACTGCAGAAAAAGAAGGATTTAAAACATTCAGCACTGTTGTAAGTATAACGAAAAATGGAGAAGTCATAACTGTACCTGCCCTGCTTGAACCGGCAGGTGATAATATTTATGTAGATACTCTGAAAGGTGATAATATCTCCGGAGACGGATCATGGAATAAGCCTTATAAAACCGTGCAGAAAGCAGTCGATGTAGCTTCCTATGGAAAAACAATTATTGTTCGTTCCGGAGATTATGATGAAACTGTAACCTTTAATTCAGATAATCATCTTACTGTAAGATCCGCAAAAGCTTCTCAGCCTGTAATAAAAAAAGGAGTAGTTTTTAATGCCTCTGCCACTCTTTCTTATATTACAGTTCAGAATCAGAGCGGAAGCGGAATATCTATAGCAAACGCCGGCCCTGTAATAAGTAACTGCAAAATAACATCCTCTTCTGCCACTAACGGAGGAGGTATTTATATGTTTAACAGTAATCCTTTAATAGAGAATTCCACTGTTACTTCCTGTTCTGCAACCAGTGGCGGAGCCATTTATATTTCCAGTGCCAGTCCTGTTATAAAGAACTGCACCATAGGAGGAGCAGATACTTTAAAGAACAGTGCCACAGGCAATGGAGGAGGAATATTTATCTCTGCTTCGTCCAGACCTGTAATACAGAATTCTGTTATTCATTATAACAGTGCCTTTAACGGAGGGGGTATATATAATAATTCTATTAATGTTGTAACTCTGGACGGTACAAATACAATAAAGGATAATACTGCAGTTAACGGTGGCGGTATTTACTGTGACAGTAATAGTTCCGGAAGTGTTAATATGTTAATAAGTTCCGTTATAAAAAATAACAGTGCTACCTCTTCAGGAGGAGGCATCTACTGTGTCAATGGCACAGGTTCTGTTACAGTAAGCGGATCTACTGTGGAAGGGAATACTGCTACTTCTTCAGGAGGAGGTATTTATTGCGCCAGCGGTACAGGTGCTACGTCTATAAACGGTTCTGTTATTAAAGATAATATTGCAGGAAGTACTGCTCAGGCAGGACAGGGAGGAGGCATTTATAATGCCGATAGTGCCGGTTCTGTTATAGGAAGCATTAATTCTATTACTACTATAATTGGTAATAAAGCTCTTGGCCCTTCAGGTTCAGTCAATAATCTTGGAGGTGGTATCTACAATTCTGCAGGAAACCCTGTAATTATAAATAATAAAATAGAACAGAATGAAGCCTTCGGAGGAGGAGGTATTTATATCGCCCTTGGAAATCCTTCCATAAGTCTCTGTAATATTCAGGCAAATACTGCAAACAACGGAGGAGGCATTTATCTTTATAGAGGAGTTCCTGTAATAGGAGGGGCCCAGGGAAATTTCAATAATATAATATATAATAATGCCATTGCAAACGGCGGAGGTATTTTTATAGATCCGGGACTTACTGCTGCTGTTCCTTCCATTACATATAATAATATTTATTCCAATACCGGTGCCGGAAATGGTAAAGATATGTACTATAATGATGCCAGTCCTTATTATAATGTAACTGCAAGATATAATTACTGGAATGTTGCAACCCCTGACGATACAAATGCTTATAATCAATCTACTGTGGGAGGATCTGTCAGGCTTATTATTTCTCCTTTTTCTACGGTCAAATATTAGAAACCTTGCATAAATAGTGGTACATTCCATGGAAAAAAAAACAGTCCCGGAATGTACCACTTTACCCTCATTACTTTATTGCAAAAGTTCAATTTCTGTAAACCTTAAGAACTATAGAAGAATAAATTAATTTACTCCTTTTATCCATTATTCTTAGCCTCTAAAGTATTTAAATTCTGCCGATCTTATAATTAGTTGAAGATATAAACCTTTGGAAACATATTAATTAAAGAAAGGGTGGAATTTATGGTTTTCAGAATATTTATACTGATAGCTCTTATGATTGTTATATTATTTTTCTCTTCCTGCGGAGGTGGCGGCGGCGAAAGTATTACTTCATCTGCTATTTCAAATTCTGTAGATACTTCTACATCTGTAGTTCCTGTAGTAGATACCGGTACCCAGAGTGAATTTACTCAATGGAAATCTGAAGTTGCTTCTATGAAACCAACAGAGTTTGTTACCTGGTGGAATGACAGTGAAAGACATAACGGATGGAC
>CALARM010000586.1 GCA_937888925.1 uncultured Synergistia bacterium
ATGTTTTCTCTATATTTATTGAAATTTTCTATCTTCAATCATTCATTTTATCTTTTTTATCTGGTATAATATGAATTTGATAAAATGTTAAACAGTGAAAAATGAAGAGTGAAGGGTGAAGGGTGAGAATTACCCGTCATACATCACGCATTACGCGTTACGCGTCACGATTCTTTATTAAGGAGAAAAAATTATGACTAATAAATTTCTGGATTTACTCGAAGGTGACGGAGTAGTTGTTTTCGACGGAGGTATGGGAACTGAGATTTACAAAAGAGGTATTTATATAAATAGATGTTTTGACGAACTGAATCTGTCCGGTCCGAATTTGATACTGGAAATACATAAAGATTATATAAACAGCGGTTCTGATGTTATACAGACAAATACCTTCGGCTCCAATCTATATAAACTTAAACCCTATGGATTTTCCGATAAGGTAAAAACAATAAATTATCATGGTGCAAAACTTGCAAAACAGGCAGCAGGCACAGCAGCACTTGTAGCAGGTTCCATAGGGCCTCTGGGTGTAAAGCTGGAACCCTGGGGCAATGTGTCCCTTGAAGATGCAAAAATAGCTTTCAAAGAACAGGCTATGGGATTAATGGAAGGAGGCGTAGATCTCTTTATAGTAGAAACTTTCTCCGATCTCGGAGAAATACATCAGGCAATACAGGCTGTAAGGGAAATCTGCAATCTTCCCATAATAGCACAGATGACAATTGATGATCATGGAAACAGTCTTTTTGGAACTCCTCCTGAAGTATTTACGGCAAGGCTTGAAGAATGGGGCGCAGATGCAATAGGGATAAACTGTTCCCAGGGGCCACAGGTAATGCTGGAGGTTCTGGAAAGAATGACTAAAATTACCCATAAACCGATAAGTGTTCAGCCAAATGCAGGTGTCCCTATAAGTGTGGAAGGCAGAAATATTTATCTCTGTTCCCCTGAATATATGGCGACTTATGCGAAACATTTCATATTAAGCGGTGCAAAAATAGTGGGTGGTTGCTGCGGAACTGCTCCTGAACATATAAAGGCCATAAAAAAAGCTGTTATAGCTCTCAGGCCAAAGAAAACCATTGGAAAAATAGAAAAAAAAGAAAAAGAAGAAAAGCAGATGACTCCTGTTCCGGTAAAAGAAAAATCTGCCTTTTCCAGAAAAATCAGTGAAGGAGAGTTTGTTACTTCGGTAGAATTACTTCCTCCCAGGGGATATGATGCGCAAAATGTTCTGAATGCGGCGAAATATTTAAAAGAACAGGGAGTAGATGTAATAAACATACCGGATGGACCGAGAGCAAGTGCGAGAATGTCACCTCTCTGTCTTGCCATACTTATTGAACAGAAAACCGGCATAGAAACAGTGCTTCATTATTGCTGCAGGGATAGAAATCTACTTGGTATGCAGGCAGATATACTGGGAGCTTATTCCCTTGGATTGAGGAATATTCTCATCGTAACAGGAGATCCGCCTAAAATGGGCAGCTATCCTGATGCAACTGCCGTATTTGATGTAGATTCCATAGGTCTTACAAGACTTGTTTCCTGTTTAAATCATGGTTATGATCTAGGAAAAACTTCTATAGAAAAACCTACAGGTTTTTTTGCAGGTGTAGGCGTTGACCCCAATGCTCTCGATCCTGATTATGAATTAAGGCGTTTTGAAGCAAAAGTAGAAGCAGGAGCAGAATTTGCCATAACTCAACCGGTATTTGACATACAGGTTCTGGAAAAATTTATGAAAAGAATAGAACATTGTAAAATACCTGTAATTGCCGGTATATGGCCTTTTGCATCCTATCGTAATGCCCTCTTTATGCAACATGAAGTTCCGGGAGTTACAGTTCCCGATGAAATCATAAAAAGAATGAAAAAGGCAGATGAAGATGGAAGGGCAATGGAAGAAGGCCTCACTATAGCAAGAGAAATCCTGAAAAATCTTATGCCCATAATAAATGGTGTCCAGGTCAGTGCACCTTTCGGGAAATATAAGCTTGCCATGGATGTCATAAAGGCTATAAAGGAATAATACAACCCTTGTGCCACATTGAGGAAAACTATAAAGTAAAATTGATAACCATTTTTCTATTGTCTCTTTCTTATAAGTAATTATAATGATATAATAAATTTATATGAGAATTATGAAGGGTGAAGAGTGAAGGGTGAAGAGTGACCATCCGGTCATGGCAGTCAGTGGTTATGTAATGATATGGTATATAATAATACCGGTTACATATCACATGTTACGTGTCATGATTTTTATAAGCAGGTAATAACTTATGTCATCAGGAAAAGTTTTAAATGGTAGATATGAAATTATTAAATTAATAATGATAGTAGACTTTATTAACATTTACAGTGCTTTTGATTATAACACTGAAGAGAAGGTTATCGTAAAGGAACTTTCATATGTATTCCTCGATCCTGTAATAAAAGAAGAAGTTATGGGAGAGTTTAAAAAAGAAGGCAGAATTTATCTTAAAATCATTCATCCCAATCTGGCGCGTTACATAGATTACTTTGAACATATAGGTAAACTGTATATAATTATGGAACATTTTGAAGGAAAAAATCTTAAAGAACTGCTGGAGGGATATGGAGGTTTTTTAGAACCGGAAAAGGTAATTTTATGGGCTATAAGTCTCTGTAATTTTTTATCTTCCCTTCATGAGGCAAAACCTGCGTCTATTATATTCAAAAATCTCTCACCTGATAGTATCTTCCTTAAAGATGACGGAGAATTAAAACTCTTTAATTTAGGTATGCCTCCTATAAATAATACTTATAAGACTACAACTAAAACCAGGAGTTTTCACAGTTATTTTTCGTCACCTGATCAGTACAGGGGAAGACTGGATATTAAATCTGATATTTATTCTCTTGGTGCAAATATGTATTATCTCCTTACAGGTTCACTGCCACCTGACCCTTCAAAACTTGCCACTACACGAGAAATTATTCCTCCTCTCAGGAATTATAACAGAGATATTATATCCAATCTTGAAGAAGTGGTTTTAAAATCTATGTCTCTTGCAAGCAGTGGCAGATATGAAAGTACCGAAGACATGAAAAGAGAATTAAAGCAGGTGTACTTTAACATAATCGAGCTAAGAGAATCTGAGGAAGCTATCGCAAAAGAGCAAAAAATGAATCCTGTAACTGTTTATAAAAAAGATGATTTTTTGAGAAAATTTCTTGACGTCAGATCTGTTATAGATACCGGTTCTGAGAAAGAGGAGAGGCTTAAGAAATTCGGAAAAATTTCTTCTGATATAAAACTAATTAAAGAGAAGAAAATGTCGGTAGATAAATACAGTCCTTCTACTGAAGTCCTGAACGGAGGAGTGGTTTTCCCTCAGGAAGCTCCGGAACCTGAGCAGAAATTAAAATCGCTTCTTGAATTAAAGAAAGAGGAAAGAAAAAGGAGATCGACTCTGATGCTGGAGAAAGTTACCTCCTCCGTTTCTTCCGAAGACGGAACCACTATATCATATATATATAACATACAGAATGAAGATCCGAAAAAGACTCCTGTGGAATATAAAAAAAGCGAACTGCCGAAAAATATGATATTGAAAGAAAGGTATAAAATTCTGGATATCGTAAGTATTACTCCTCTGAGTGTAAATTATATGGGCCTGGATATAAAGACAAATAACTATTTATTTATAAAAGAATTGACTGATACCTTCAGGGATCTTGCCACCAAACATCAGGCTATAGCACAGTTCAAAATGGAGGCCAAAATCCTTTTCAAGCTTATACATCCAAATCTGCCGGGGTATAAGGATTATTTTGATTATGAATATAAACGATATCTCATTATGGAATATATAGAAGGGAAGAGTTTCGAAACAATTGTAAAGGAAACAACTGCATTTTTAGAAGAGGAACAGGTAATAAAATGGGGACTGGAATTATGTGATGTGCTGTCTTACCTGCATAACATGAAGCCTGAACCAATAATTTTCAGAAATTTAAGACCTGATAATATTATCCTGTCGAAAACAGGTCTTCTCAAGCTTATGGATTTTGGTATATCCAAATTTTTTCAGGCTGACAAACAGACTCTGGAAGTAGCAAAAATAATTAATCCTCATTTCTCTCCTTTTG
>CALARM010000587.1 GCA_937888925.1 uncultured Synergistia bacterium
AGAGTTTCGTAATTACCTCCCGGTAAATCTGTTCTTCCTATAGAACCTGCAAATAGAAGATCTCCTACAAATATTTTATCTCCCGTGTAATAAGATACTCCCCCAGGAGAATGACCGGGTGTATGTATTACTTTGATAGTATAGTTCCCCATTTTCAGTTCGTCTCCGTCTTCAATCAATCTGTCTGCAGGGGGCACACTATCTATATTGAAGCCGAAAAAGAGAGCATGATGAGCTCCTTCTTTAAGCATAACTTCGTCATTTTTATGAATACATACAGGGCTGTCGATAAGTTCCTTTAATTTTTTTAATCCTCCTGTATGGTCAAAATGACCATGAGTAATTAAAATCCATTTGACTTTTAAATTTAACCTGTCAATAGAATTTTTTATTTTCTCCGAATGTCCTCCCGGATCTATAACAACAGCTTCTTTTGTTTCTTCGCAACCGAGTATATAGCAATTCACATCAAGAGGACCTACATGTAATTCTTCAAATAACATAAGCTGTAATCTCCGTAAGAAATTTCTCTCTGAATTTTGTATGAAATTATCACTGAAACAGGAAATTTTCGACTGTGTCATAAATTCTGTGTAAATCTATGGTGAAGCCTTATTTCATGTTAAGTTTACACAAAACATCTTATACTATCGGAATGTTCAAGTTTTATTTGTATCTGTAAGTAATTCTTCCTCTGGTGAGATCATAAGGTGAAAGTTCTACTTTAACCATATCTCCGGGAAGGATACGTATGAAATGCATTCTTATTTTTCCTGATACATGGGCAAGAACCTGATGTCCGTTTTCCAGTTCGATTTTAAACATAGCATTTGGCAGGGCTTCCATTACTTTCCCTTCCACTTCAATAGCTTCTTCTTTTGCCATAAATACCTCCTTAAATACAGGTCATTAAAGATTGTAGAGTGATTATATCCTTTATAAAATGTAAAGTCAATAGACCTGTGAGAAGTAACAGTGAAAAGTAATTAATGTCTTATTTTATTCACTATTCACTACTCACTACTTAGAGCCTATCCGAAAAGTCATCAAATACCTTCCGGTTGGTGAGGCTCTTCCGAAAAATCTATAATCCTCGTGCAAAACAGCATGCCTTTAAAGGCTGCTACGCTATTACATTTATTTAATTTACAAATTACTGTTAATACGGTATATATTTTGTCCTTCGGAGACTTCGTTGCTCCAGAGCCTCACCCACCGGAAGTGGTGTACAATAAATATTACTTTTCGGATAGATTCTTAATAAATTAAAGAGATTATTTCTTTACATTACTCACTGATTTCCTTTCGGAAGCTAGTTCCATTCGGAACAGGGTCAGTTCCCAGGAAATCTCCCACGGTAGCGGCAATATCTGCAAAACTTTCTCTTACACTGAGATTGACTCCCTTTTTTATGTTTTTTCCGTATACAAGAAGAGGTATATGTTCTCTTGTATGATCCGTTCCGGGGAATGTGGGATCACAGCCATGATCTGCAGTAATAATCAGTAGATCATTGTCTTTCATTGCATTTATCAGTTCAGGGAGTCTTTCGTCAAATTCCTTTAAAGCATTTGCATATCCTTCCGTATCATTTCTGTGTCCGTAGAGCATGTCAAAATCCACAAGGTTTGTGAATATGAGTCCTTCTTTTACTGATTTCATAAAATCAAGGGTTTTATTTATTCCGTCCTGATTGCTCACAGTAGAAACTGTTTCAGATACACCCTGGCCTGTAAATATATCATATATTTTCCCGACTCCGTAAACCTTCAGACCTTTTTTATTTATCAGATCAAGCACTGTTTCGCCTGACGGTTTCAGCGCATAATCATGACGGCGGGGAGTTCTTTTAAATTCTCCCGGTTCCCCGATAAAAGGCCTTGCTATTACACGGCATACGGAGTGTTTTCCCATAAGAAGGGCTCTTGTTTTTTTGCATATGCTGTAAAGTTCCTCTATGGGAACAATATCTTCATGGGCCGCTATCTGGAATACGCTGTCTGCAGAGGTGTAAACTATGAGATTTCCTGTCTTTACATGTTCTTCTCCCAGTTCTTTTATTATTTCCGTTCCCGATGCGGCTTTATTTCCTATTGCTTTTCTTCCCGTTGCCTCTTCAAAAGCCTTTATTACTTCTTCCGGGAACCCGTCGGGATAGGTTGGGAATGGCACTTCGAGCTTGAGGCCTGCTATTTCCCAGTGTCCTGTCGTTGTATCTTTACCTGCAGAGAGTTCGGCCATTTTGCCGTAACAACCGTCAGGACAGGTAACAGGCGGAACTCCTTTTATTTCAGCAATATTACCGAGACCGAGTTTACCGAGATTGGGGGTTTTGAGTCCTCCTATGGCTTTTGCTATATTTACTATCGTATTTGCCCCCACATCACCGTATTTAGCCGCATCCGGCAGTTCCCCTATACCTGCACTGTCAAGTACTATTAAGATTATTCTGTTAATTTCCACAGTCTTTCCTCCTGTATGAAAAGGATTTATATTAGAATCGTAACGCGTAACGCGTAACGCGTAACGCGAGGAATAGATTCTTGTTTGTTGTGCCTCCCATGGTCATGACACTTTATAATATTTCTTATTTTACCACAGTTCCGATATTTTTCCAATTTTTAAAATAAATTAAGCTGTTCAATATTTCCTTTCCCGCCCTTTACTTTCCCGTATTTCCCTCCTCCTCCTGCCTGAAGTTCCAGTTTTCCTTCCCTGGCAAGAACTATGTAGGAAGCCACTTCTCTTCCTACAACAGGTTTTAAATCTTCATAAGATGTTCTGTGCAGGACATTCATTTCACTTCCGAATGTTTTAACTAATTTATTCATTGTCGCTTTACCTGCTCCCGGAATAAATTCCACAGGCACCTGGTAATGGTAGGGAGGTCTCTTCGGAGGGTGTTTCGGCTCCCTGAAATCCTCTATTGAAACGATTCTATCTAAAACGCCTCTTACGACTTTCTCACTGTTACATTTCTCACACTGTAATACAGGGGGCGGAGTATCTGCAATAAATCCGCATTCCGGACAGTGGGTTCTGTGGTATTTCCCCAGTTTGGGATCAAGTCCGTAATTGGCCGTTATCTTTCTGTCCTGTCTTCCGTAGAGGGCAAGTATCAATTCTTTGAATGTAGGTTTTTCCATGACTATTTTGTTATATTCTCTCCCTATTTTCTCAAGTGAATGGGCATCTGAATTACTTATAAAAGAAAAATCTTTCAGTTCTCCTATTTTATCGGCAAGGTCCGTATCGGCACTCAGGCCGAGTTCTATGGCAGGTATATTTGTAAGCATGTCAGAAGTAAAAATTTCATTTATTCTTCTGGCGCAGTTTCCGTAAATGCTCTTATGAGGTGTAAAGGCATGGGCAGGTATTAAGACTCCTCCGAGAGTCCTTATTATATTATGAAACTGTGCTGCTGAAATACCGCTCTGCTGGGAACTTAAATCGATATTTGTAATATACCGGGACATTATGGAACTGAATTCCGTTATCTGTTTTAAGAACGGAAAAAAGGCCACCTGGTGCGATTTACCTCTGTTTTCTTCCGTAGTTTCTATTTCCGAAGCAAGAATTACCGTTACCCTGTCCCTGTGCCTCATGCCTCCGTCAGGCAGTTCAAGGAGTTCCCCTTTTTTTATAAGTTCTTTTATGTCCTTAATAACCCTGGGAGAAGCACAGTCTACTATGGCTATTATGTCTATGCCTTTTCTTTCAAGACATTCTTTTATTATGCTGGCGAAAGTCAGTTTTCTGGAAGCAGTGATTTTGACAGGTTTCCCTTCACTGTTTGCGCCTATATGTATATGGAGGTCTGCGAAATATTCTTTCATGTTTATTCCTTCCATGTAGTTATTTAAACCATTAAATTATAATGGAATTATAGTGGAAATACAAGAAATTTTTACCCTCATAGTGTTGCTATTAAAAGTAATCTTTTTATGTTATAATAATTAAGAAATGATAACTGTTCACGCGTTATGAAATCATTTTTGGAGACGGTAATATACAGGAGTTGATTATATGCGTGCAAGTATTGATATAGATAATACTCTTTTGACTGAGGTCATAGAGAAATCAGGGGCGAAAACAAAAAAAGCCGCTATTTTAATA
>CALARM010000588.1 GCA_937888925.1 uncultured Synergistia bacterium
TTCCCCGGCTGTGTAACAGTGATGATTCATTCAGGTTCCCGCGGTTTCGGTCATCAGATTACAACAGATTTCCTTGATTTTCTGGGGAAGGTTTCAAAACAGTACGGAATAGATCTTCCTGACAGACAGCTTGCCTGTGCTCCTGTAGAATCACCTGAAGGCCGTTCCTATTTCGGAGCAATGGCAGCAGGAGCCAATTTTGCCTGGGCCAATAGACAGTGTCTTGCACACTGGGCAAGAGAAACCTTTGAACAGGTTTTCAGGCAGAGTTCGGACAGACTCGGATTTCGTCAGGTCTATGATGTAGCCCATAACATAGCAAAAATAGAAAATCATAATATTGACGGTATAGATATGACACTCTGTGTACACCGTAAAGGTGCCACCAGGGCCTTTGGCCCCGGCCATGCAGAAATCCCGGAAGAACACAGGGGGATTGGACAGGCAGTAATAATCCCCGGTGATATGGGCAGATGTTCTTACCTGGCAGTGGGTACGGAGAAAGCCATGAAAGAAACCTTCGGCAGTGCCTGTCACGGTGCAGGAAGAAAAATGAGCAGAAGTAAAGCAAAAAAAGTGGCAAAAGGTAAAAACCTCCGTCAGGAAATGAAAGACAGAGGAGTCATAGTAAGAGCTTCCGGCTGGGATACTATTGCAGAAGAAATGCCTGAAGCGTATAAAAATGTAGAAGATGTAGTAGGAGCTACGGAAGGAGCAGGAATTACAAGGATTGTGGCTAAATTAAAACCACTGGGAGTTATAAAGGGGTGAAGAGCGGTGAGCAGTGAGCAGTTATCAGTTATCGGTGAATAGCAAACCACTGTGTTTGCCCGGTACCGGTGAAAACACGCATTACGACCCACGCGTCACGCATCACGCATCACGCATCACGATTATCAAGGAGAGATAAAAACATATGAGCGAGAACGTAATTATAGGTATATTAATCATCCTGTCAGGTTTATTTTCACTGGTATCTTCAATTAAGAACTGGGATTTTTTCTTTACTCATTCCAGAGCCAGATTTCTGGTAAGGATTCTGGGAAGAACAGGAGCTAGGATTTTTTACGGAATTCTTGGCTCAGCTCTGTGTGCAGGCGGAATTTTAATGGCATGTAATATTATTAGCAGGTAAAATAAATGATGGAATTAAAAAAGAATGAGCAGAAGGCTCTGATGGTAATAATTTTTTTCCTTCTTGCAGGTGCAGGGGTGAGGATTTATGGTAATTTTAAAGCAGACAGCAATATAATACCTGTAAATAAATACTCAGAACCTGTTGTGACATCAAATCCTCTGGAACTTCCGACATCTGTGGCGGAAAGTCCCACACCTCAGAAACAAAAAAATATTATTGCCCATATATGCGGAGGTGTAAAATCTCCCGGTGTATATACCATGCCGGATAACAGCAGAGTAAAGGATTTTATAGATGCAGCAGGAGGAGCATCCAGAGACGGAATAACAGATGCAATAAATCTTGCAAGAATTGTCCGGGACGGAGAAAAAATAGTAATTCCTCAGGCAGGTAAAACAGTTGCAGATAATGAAAACGGCAGCACCGGTTCAGAACCTGTGCTGTATAATTCCCATGAAGAAAATAAAGGGAAAATCGATATAAATACTGCCACCCTGGCAGGTCTGGATTCAATACCCGGTATAGGACCTGTAATAGCCCAGAGGATAATAGATCATCGCAATGCAAATGGTAATTTCAAAAGTGTGGAAGATATAAAAAACGTTAAAGGTATCGGAGAAAAAACCTTTGAAAAAATTAAAGATTATATAGAGGTAAAGGAAGGACAGTAATCAGTGACAAGTTATCAGTGACCGGTAACCGGTAAGTAATGAGTAGAGAAGTTTAAGTAAACGCTTTATAACAGTCATGGATTACACATCGCACGTGACGCGTGACGCGTCACGTGTCACGAATATTATGATAAAAAGAAAATTAACAAAAACGATTAATCTTGGCGGAGTGAAAATAGGAGGAATTGCACCTGTTTCAGTACAGTCCATGACAAAAACCGATACAAGGGATGTAGAAAAAACAGTAAACCAGATAAAATCTCTTGAAAACATGGGATGTGAAATAGTCAGACTTGCAATTCCCGATGAAAAAGCAGTGGAAGCTTTTTCTGAGATAAAGAAGAAAGTCAGAATTCCTCTCGTAGCTGATATACACTTCGATTACAGGCTTGCCACAGGAGCAATCAGAGCAGGAGCGGATTGTATAAGGATCAATCCGGGGAATATCGGCGGAAGAGAAAAAATACGTATGGTAGTCAATGAGGCAAAAGCCAGAGAAATTCCCATACGAATAGGCATAAATTCAGGGTCTATAGAAAAAGACATTTTAAAAAAATATGGTCATCCCACACCTGAAGCCATGGTAGAAAGTGTTCTCCGCCATATAGAAATTATGGAGGATCTGAATTTTTATTCTCTGAAACTTTCTCTTAAATCTTCAGATGTAATGGATACAGTAGAAGCCTACAGGATTATATCCTCAAAAACAGATTACCCTCTTCATCTCGGCATAACGGAAGCGGGGTCATCTCTTGCGGGAACAGTAAAATCTTCTATAGGTCTCGGCATTCTATTAAGTGAAGGTACAGGTGATACACTAAGAGTATCTCTTACTGCTCCTCCAGAAGAAGAAGTCCTTGCAGGATACGAAATATTAAGAACTCTCGGACTCAGAGAAAAAGCCGTGGAAATAATCTCCTGTCCTACATGCGGCAGATGTGAAGTTAATCTTTTTAACCTTGTAAAAGAAATAAAAGAGAAAACAAACCATATAAACAGACCTCTCGTTATAGCCATAATGGGATGTGTCGTAAACGGCCCGGGAGAAGCAAAAGAGGCAGATGTCGGTATTGCCTGCGGGAAAGGTACCGGTGTAATATTTCGTAAAGGAGAAATATATAAAAAGGTTAAAGAAGAAGATATGGCATCGGTGCTGCTCGAAGAAATATTTAAAGAAACAGGTTCTCAGTAACATGGAATTTAAAGAATTTAAAGAAAATCCTCTATTTGAATATATCAATACTTTATCCGGAAAAAGTATAAGAACAGATATTGCCGATAATGAGACACTGAAGAAAGAACGGTTAAGACTTTTTCAGGTTCTGGATCTGATACCTGCTTTCATTTATCTCATAAGTAAAGATTATTCCATAAGGTTTGCAAACAGAAAATTTATTGAAACATTCGGTGAACCGGACAATCGTCCCTGTTATGAAATACTGAGAGGAAAAAAAGAACCATGTAAAGACTGTAAAACCTTTTGCGTTTTTGAAACAAAAACACCTCATATACTGGAATTTACAAATAAATTCGGCAGGACCTATGTAAACTATGATAGTTTCTTTCCGAGTGACGAAGAAGAAATGGTAATGGAAGTCGGCATTGACATAACTGCACTTAAAGAGACAGAAGAATATTTAAAGTATCGATTATCTGCAGAAGGACTTATTATTGCCATATCAAATCGTTTTATCAATATCGCTTCAGAAGACATTGATAGAGAAATAGACAATGCATTAAAAACAATAGGAGAATTTACCGGAGTTGACAGGTGTTTTATTGCTCTATTATCAGGAGAGGAAATGGCCATTGAAAAAATTTATGCATGGTGTCCCGAATGCAGGAAAAAAGTAATTGAAACATATAAAGGTTCATCAGTCAAAGAATTTCAATGGGCAATAAAGAAATTTAGAAATGCCGAATATATTCATTGTTCTATTGATGATCTTCCTGAAGAAGCAATATTAGAAAAAGATTTCCTGAAAAAAATAGATGTTCAGTCACTTCTTTATATACCGATGATAATGAGAAATTCTCTTACAGGATGCCTTGGTTTTAATTCGGATAAGAAAAAGAAACAATGGAGTAAAGAAGATATAAACCTGCTCAGACTGGCAGGAGAAATATTTGTAAATGTTCTGGACAGAAAAAAACGGGATGAAGAACACAGGGCTATGGAATCCAGAATAAGACAGATGGAAAAGCTGGAAAGTCTTGGAATAATGTCAGGAGGAATAGCCCATGAATTCA
>CALARM010000589.1 GCA_937888925.1 uncultured Synergistia bacterium
GTTTTTTTGTTTCTGCCACTATTTCTTCCATAAAACTTGCAAATTTCTGTCCTTCCGAAGCGCTTATCCAGGACATCCAGAAACGTTTCGGATCCAGTCCCGTATATTCCAGAAGGTCACGAAATACTGTAAGTTTTCTTCTTGCATGATAATTTCCGCTCGTATAATGGCAGTCAGCAGGATGACACCCTGATACAAGGACTGCATCGGCACCTGACTGAAAAGCTTTGACTATAAAGAGAGGGTCAATAGCTCCGGTGCATGGCAGTCTGATGAGTCTTACATTGGGAGGGTATTTAAGTCTGCTTGTTCCTGCAAGGTCTGCCCCTGCATAGGTACACCAGTTGCAGACAAAACCTACTATTCTCGGTTCCCATACTGATTTTGTAGATTTATCTTCCATAAATACTTGCTGCCTTTCTATGTAAGGGCACACGTCTGTGTGCCCTTACGATTTATTTTTTTGCTACCGCTTCTTCTTTCGTTGGTTCAAACTTCGTTATAAGACTTTCAAGGGTACTTATCTGAGTGAAGATCTGGTTGTTTGTAAATCCATCCAAAACTATACAGCCAGAGCGGCATGTTACTGCACATGCCCCGCAGCCCATACAGAGTCCTTCATTTACATGGGCCACTTTCTTAATGAGATTACCCTTTCTGTCTTTAATTTCATGTTCTTCTATGGCATTATAAGGACATACTGGCTGACATGCGAGACATCCGACACAGTATTCCTCCGTAACTCTTGACACAAGAGGTTCTCTTTCAAGTTCTTTATTGGAGAACATAGCCAGAGCTTTTGATGCCGTAGCAGACCCCTGGCTTACAGAGTCAGGAATATCTTTAGGAGCCTGACAGCAGCCTGCAAGGAATATACCTGCAGTATTTGTTTCTACAGGCCTGAGTTTGGGATGGGCTTCATTGTAGAAATTATGGGTATCATAGGAAATATTCAGCATTTGAGCCAGTTTATCTGCGCCGCTCTTTGCCACTATGGCAGTGGCAAGAACTACAAGGTCTGCTTCCACTTCCACCTGCTGACCTGTAAGGGTATCTGCTCCGACTACTACAAGATTATCTCCTCTTTTATATATACGGGATACCCTGCCTCTTATATAAATTGCCTCTTCTTCTTCCATGGCACGTTTTACAAACTCCTCATATCCCTTTCCCGTAGCTCTTATGTCCATATAGAATATATATGCCTTTGCTCCATGACATTTATGATGGAGCAACATGGCATGTTTTGCCGTATACATACAGCATATTTTAGAACAGTAAGAAATTCCATGTTTTTCATCACGGGATCCGACACATTTTATAAATACTACATTCTTCGGAGCCTTCCCGTTTGACGGTCTCTGAACCTTTCCTTTTGTAGGGCCTGAAGCACTGACCATTCTTTCGAATTCGAGACCGCTTATGACATCTTTGAATTTTCCGTATCCGTATTCTGCATATTTATCTTTACCGTACAGGTCATATCCTGTGGCGACTATTATGGCTCCAACCTCTGCTTCTACAATTCTGTCTTCCTGCTTGAAGTCTATAGCTTTCGCCACACAGACCTTTTCACATACGCCGCATTTACCTGTTTTAAAGTAAGTGCAGTGTTCCTTATCTATGACAGGAATATTAGGGACTGCCTGAGGGAAGGGAGTATAAATGGCAGGTCTGGGAGCCATGCCCAGTTCGAATTCATTCATTACCTCTCCTTTTTTCCCTACAGGACATTTCTGGGTGCACAATCCGCATCCTGTACAGATTTCTTCTATTACACACTTGGATTTTCTTCTTATTTTAACCTTGAAGTTCCCTACAAAACCCTGTACACTGTCTACTTCGGAGTAGGCATAAAGGGTTATGTTTTTGTGGGTTGCCACTTCCACCATTCTCGGTGTAAGGATACACTGGGAACAGTCAAGGGTAGGGAATGTTTCATCCAGTTGAGACATATGCCCTCCAATACTTGGCTCTTTCTCAACCATTATAACTTCCACACCGCCGTTTGCTATATCAAGAGCTGCCTGTATACCTGCAATACCTCCTCCTATTACAAGGGCTCTCCTTGTAACAGGCACATGGATTTTATTAAGAGGTGCATTTATCGCCACTTTGGCTACAAGCATTCTTACCAGTTCGATAGCTTTCTTTGTAGCTTCTTCTCTGTTATCATGAACCCAGGAACAGTGTTCACGAAGATTTGCCATTTCTACCATATAGGGATTAAAACCTGCAAGTACTGCAGCAGAACGGAAGGTTGACTCATGCATCCTTGGAGAGCATGAAGCTATGACAACTCCGTCAAGGTTATGAGTTTTAATGGCATCAATCATCAGATTTTGTCCCGGGCTGGAACACATATATTTATAATCTACTGAATAAACTACATCTTTAAATTCTCCTGCAGCTTTTGCTACAGCCCCTACATCAACAGTCTGGGCTATATTTGAGCCGCACCAGCATACAAATACTCCTATGTTAGCCATAATCCATCCTTTCTTATGCTGAAATAAGCTGTTTTTCTCTTAACAGATCCAGAGCATTGGTAAGATGACTGCTTATATTCAAATTCTCAACAGGTATACCGCATGCCACACCTACCAGTTCTGTAAAATAATAGACAGGTATATTAAAATTTCCATAATTATAGCCGTGACTTATCTGTTTCTGTCTCATGTCCAGATTTGCATGACAGAGGGGACAGGCAACTACGATACAATCACTTTTATTAAGGATAGCATCTTTTAATATCCTTACGGTAAGCTTTACCATTGCATCTATATTACTTACAGCAAAACTTGCTCCGCAGCATTCTGTTTTAAAAGCCCATTCTACCGGTTCCGCTCCCAGGGCTTTCATCAGATTTTCCATAATCTGTGGTTCTTCCGGATCGTCAAAATGAGCTACTTCCGGAGGCCTTGTAAGAAGACATCCGTAATAACAGGCTACTTTCAGTCCTGTAAGTGGTTTTGTAATTTTTTTCTTTATCTCTTCCAGGCCTATATCATCCGAGAAAGCCTGAAGGAGATGTTTGATTTTTACCTTACCTTCATAGGGTAATCCTACAGCATCTACTACTTTTTTTCTGAATTCCTCATCTTTTTCAACTGCATGCTGGGCAAATTTCGAGCGGGAAAAACAGGCAGCACATGGAATAACCATGTCGAGTCCCATTTTTTCTGCCTTTGCAATGTTCCTCAGAGGCAGTGCCGATGCAAGATATCTGTTTGTCTGATGGGCAGGAGTGGCGCCACAGCAGTTCCAATCTTTTATCTCCTGCAGTTCTATCCCTATTTTTTTACAGATTTCCTTTGTGGAATTACCATATTCTAAAGCAGTAGAATGTAAAGAACATCCTGGAAAATATGCGTATTTCATTGATTCTGAGCCCTTTCTTCTTCTGCAAATTGATTACATTTTTCTACCATTCTCTGTAATGCTTCTATATCGCCGATACCGGGAAACTGCCAGGGTTTTAGTTTACCCTGGATCACCATGGGTAAAGCCAGATCAAAATCCTTGAAGAAATCACCGCTTAATAGATTATAAAAACCGATAAGACCCGGTTCGTAAAGTCTTCCTCTGAGTCTTACTATTTCCAAAAATATCCTGTTAAACTTTTCCATATTATTTCTTGCCCCGCGATAGCCTTTTGCTTTTGACATCATCCTGAGGGCATCTATAACTGCAGCAGGATCAAGTTCTCTGGGGCATCTGGTTGTACATGTTTCACAGGATATGCAGTTCCATATGGCTTTACAGTTAAGAACCTGTTCGAATTGACCCAGATTTATGAGTCTCATGATCTGGTTTGTTGAAAAATCCATATTTTCTGCCATAGGGCAGCCGGCAGAACATTTACCGCACTGATAGCAGGAGGAAAGGTTTACATCACTTACTTTCTCCACATGATCACGGAGTTTTTCTTTGAAATTGTCTCCATCTTTAGTAAAATGCAATTTCTCACCTTCTTCTCTTGATTATAAACAGTTTATATAATGTTATTCGGTGAAATGCCAATATACCCTTCTTCATAGTTAATTTTTTTACATTTTA
>CALARM010000590.1 GCA_937888925.1 uncultured Synergistia bacterium
ACAGTGATAAAATAGACAGAAATTTACTCTGCCATGCCTGTGGCAGTCAGCTTCAATTAGATGAAACAACAGGCACTTATATACTTAAACTTGTCGATTGTCCTGATTGCGGCCAGTCCAATTCCGCTGCTGCTAACTTCTGTGCTAAATGCCGTAAACAGCTTATACCGGAACAGCCGGTGGAAGTAGAAGATAAAAAAGGAAAAAATAAATTGGCCGGTATTGTTGCCGGTATAATAGTAATGATTATTGCTTTCATTGTCTATAATGCCACAGAAAAAAGAGAAAAACCACATGTTTCTCCTGTAACCTTTAATCCTGTCCACATAGTAGAACCTCCGGCACAGCATCATATTAATCCCCCTGTTATTGTAGTAAAACCAACTCCTGCCCCGGTAAAAGGTACCGGTCCCAGAATGGATGTAGTATTCTGTGTTGATACTACAGGAAGCATGGGAGATGAAATTGAAGTTATAAGGGAACAACTGCTGAAAATGGTTGATGAGATAAAAAAGGGAAATCCCGCTCCCAGAGTTCGTTTCGGAGTTGTAGCTTATAAAGACAGGGGAGACGAATACGTAACAAAAAAATATGATTTTTCAGATAATATTCAGGATACTCAGGGAGTAATTAATTCCCTCAAAGCATCAGGCGGCGGAGATTACGAGGAAAATATCTTTGAAGCACTTAAAGTGTCAGTAGAAGGAATGAAATGGGATACTTCAAAAAAGGTGAGAAAAATAGTATTTATCATAGGAGATGCAAGCCCTCATAGAGATTACGGACAGGACTATGATTATAAAAAAGAACTGGCCATTGCTTCTGAGAAAGGCATAATGGTAAATACTGTAAGCTGCAGCGGTATGCAGGAAGACGGGAATCAGTTCTTCAAGGAAGTGTCTTCTGCTACAAACGGCACATTTGAATATCTGACATATAAATATGTCTATGAAGATGTAACAGGAAAGAAACAGGTAATGTTAAGCCAGGGAAGTAAGAATTATGTAGTGGAAGATAAATATGCAGACGGTGATGACTGGAGAAAGGGAGGAAGGGATATGGCAGGAGAGGGAAAGGCAAAAGAATATGAGTCTTCATCTGACTATGGCAGTTCATCCCCCTTTTCGTCTTCCGTAACAGGTTCTGCTCCTCCTGCACCGGGAGGAGCACCTTCAAAACAGGTAGAACAGGTCAATAACCTTGACTCCATAATGACAGACAGTTTGAAAAAAGAAGCTCAGAAAGAAGGAGTAAGTTATTAAATAAATATTAATCTGAAAATAGCCGGCTATGCAGGGACTGTATGACCGGCTATTTTAATTTTGTTATTATAGTTTATTTTAATAGAAATAAGTTTACAATTTGTTAATATAATATTATAACATATATGTATAACTTTGAAAATAAACATGCTATACTTTATTAATAAAGAATATCACAGAAAGAGGAGGATAATGTATAAATGTCTGCTATAAATACCAATAAAGCTTATAATACACCACAGATTGCCAGAACAGCTATTGAAAAGATGAAAGAAGCCAGGGATACCAGTGAGGCAAACAGAATTGGAGATGTCTTTTTAACCTCTGTACGAGAAAACAGTACAAAAGAAGAGGAAAAAACTATTGCCGAGTTTGCGTCAAAAGCCTCAGAGGCTATGTATATGAAACCAGGTATGGAAAACATTGAAAAAGATACAAAGATAATTGCTTTCCAGTTTCTGGCAGAAGGAGTTAACGGCCCTATCGGAAAAACTCTGGCAGAAGTAGCCTGTAATACTCTGGATAAAATATTTCCTGCTGATAAGTATAACCAGCATGAATTTCCAAAGGAGGCCAAATCAATAAGTGACGCTTATCTTGAAGCAATAGAGTTACATGGCACGGAAAATGAGAAACTAGTAGCAGGTACTGTAAGGAAGGCAACATTAAAGGACAATGGTGTAATCGATTATTTAAAATCCAATTTATTAAGTAAAGAACCGTTAAGAATTAATACTAAATTCTCCCATAACATTGAGAGGATGGCTTTAAAAATGGTAGCAGAAGGAGTGGATGATCAGCCTGCCGGGAATATTATTAAAAATCTTGGCTCCAGTGCAATGAAATGTGATGCTGTCTATGATGACAGAGAGCAAGCAAAAGTTGCTGAAACCTTTCTTTCTGCTATTGAAAATATAGGAAGTCCTGAAGAAAAACTAATTGCCAGACTCGGGAAAGAAGCCAGTATACAGAAGGGCTGCAACCAGAACTTTAAAACTTTATCTGTGGCAATGAATGCTATATCTTCCGGTATAGAAGCACCGGTTAACTCTGTTATTTTTGATATGATAAAAAATGTCAGTCAGTACAGTGCATCGACTATGTTTGAAGAATTCGAAAAAACTACTCAGGATAAAAACAATGCAGCTATAGCATGTGCGGCTGGCAGAATAATCGGAACAGAGAGCTATATCCACAGAGGTTGGTGTGTTCCTGTGGATACTGATTTTGCCCAGCCTCTGGCAATAGATATGATAGAAAAAGGTATGGACGGAAGTCCTGAAAAGAATCTAATGGAATTTTATAAGAAAGCTACCACAGTAGACGGAAAAATTGATGGGAGCCTTCCCTTTAGACCGAATTGGGACCCCCGTGTGTATCACCATACTATGAGATTTGCAAAGGAGTCCATATTAAAAGCTATGGCAAAATACGCAGAAAATCCTGAAAATCAAGCTGTAGCGGAAAAAGCATTAAGCAAAGCTCCATTTAAAACCGGTATTATTGCATCTCCTGTATGGAAAAATAATGACAAAGCAGTAAGGATTTATGATGATGCTGCAAATAAAATTCTGTTTAATATCAAAGAAAAGGAATTTAAAAAGGAAGTCTCCTGAAAGCAACTGAGTAACCGGTAAAATACGGTAAAATATAGAGGTATCATATCTGTGATGCCTCTATATTTTTATGTATTTCAAAGAAAATATTCAATTATTTATTCTCACTTTCAGTTATGATTATGTTAATCTCTTCTTCGGAAAAATTCAGGGTCTTTAAAAAATCGGGAAGCCCTTCTTTTGATAATTTACTTTTCTTTAAAGATATTATAATTTCCATTTTTCTTTCATCATTGATTTTATCTTTTAATT
>CALARM010000591.1 GCA_937888925.1 uncultured Synergistia bacterium
CTGCATAAATTATGCCTTCATGGCTTTTCACTATACCATGAACAGTAGAAAGTCCGAGACCTGTACCTTCTCCGTATGGTTTGGTAGTAAAGAAAGGATCGAAAATTTTATCCATAATATCATAAGGAATTCCCGTGCCGGTGTCTTTCACGGTCAGGTGTATATAAAGGCCGGGTTCCAGACCGTGATGATGGTCTTTTTCCTTTATTTCCGTCTCAGTAAGACTTACTTCCAGCACGCCTCCTCTGTCCTTCATTGCATAGGCAGCATTTGTACCAAGATTCATTAATATCTGATGCATCTGTACAGGATCTCCAAAGATAATGGCAGATGAAATATCTATTTTCTGGATAATTGCAATAGTGGAAGGCAATGTAGCACTGAGGAGTTTAACCACTTCTTTAATTATTAATTTGAAGTCGAAAAACTCTTTTACCTGTTCACTCTGCCTGCTGAAGGTAAGTATCTGTTTTACGAGATCCCTTGCCCTGCATCCTGCTCTCAGAACTTTTCCCAGATCATACCTCAATTCTGTATTTCCATTGCAATGTGTCGAAAGACATATCTCTGTAAAACCAATTATAGAGGCAAGTATATTATTGAAATCATGGGCAATTCCACCGGCAAGTGTTCCTATAGCTTCAAGTTTCTGAGCCTGTCTCAGCTGTTTCTCTATCAAAAGAAGTTCCTCTTCAGCCCTTTTCCTTTCACTGATATCTACAAGAGAAATTACTGTTCCCCCTTTTTTACCTGAAAGAGGCGTTACATTTAATAAAAACCATATATTCCGGTCATTGAGTTTATATTCATATTCACAGGAAAAATACTGGAGAGATCCGTTCACTACCCTGGAGATGCCCTCTATAACACCGGGTTTCTTTCCGGAAAGTTTCTCCGTTTCCCTCTGCCATACAATCATATAATCTTTACCTATATCTGAAGAATGGTCGGGCAGCTCCCTTTCTCTATAGAAATTTTCCCATGCCTCGTTTACAGAAGTAATTATTCCATTTCTATCCAGAACGGCGACTCTGGCTTTCATAGAATTTATTACTGCCTTATTTAATTCTTCCTGTGATTTTTCAAGAGCCTGAAGCATTTCATTTATAGATTTTGCAAGGAATGTGAGTTCATCATGGTAACCGTTAATAAAAACCCTCTCGCTCAGATTACTTGTTCTGCCTATAAGAGTCATCTTACGGCTCAGATTGATCAACCGTGATAAAATGAGTTTATGGAGAAGCAATAACGTAATAAAACTCACAGTCAGGCCGGTAAACAGGAAATAAAAAAGAATGTATATTATACTCGTCTTCCCCTGCCTGTATATCTTTCTTTCTACATTTACTTTTAATAAAAGAGCAGGTTTTTCATATATATCTTTCAGGAGACTGTAAGCACATACTGTTTTTTCATCTACAGGCTGAACTATAGAAGATTTTTTCTCATATAACAGTTGCGTTGCTTCTCCGGGAATTACCGGATAGTTAAGAGGATATAAATCGAGAGATAAGTGAAGGTCATGTCCTATTTGTTTCATCACTCTCTCATTTAAATAGTGCCCCATAATCAGTGTACCCATTACGGGGCCTTCAAACCGACTTGTAATTACAGGACGTGAATCAATAATCACAGGGCCTTCTTTAAGAAGGATAATTCCTACAATCTTGCTGTCTTTATCTTTATGTTCCGTAAGGATTCTGTTATCGGAAAGAATATCTTTAAAGAAATTATCTTCAACATCTATAAATTTATTATGTTCCAGATCAAAATATTTTCCGTAGATAAAACGGCCGGAACTATCAGTATAAATCATAAGATTAATATTCTGTTCAAAAAAGACTTTCTCCAGAAGATTTGCCCTGATATAATGTTCATTTCTATCCTGAACAAACCTGTATGTGTCATCCCATGCCGACCAGTCAATATTCAATGTATCTATAACGGAATTTTCATGTTCTATAGCATTTAAAGCTCTCTCTAAATGTTGCTCTGTATATTCTCTTTCCAGGCTGGAAAAATTCTCCAGAAAAAGACGTTCACATATAACATATAAAATCCCCAGCAAGATCATAAAGGTTATGAATATGATAAAAAAGGATTTTTTATGTAAACTCATGATCTAAAACTTCCCTTCTCTCTTATTCAGTTTAATTTACTTAGTACCGCTCCAAATAAGTTCGTAACCATTTTATCAGCTTCTGCCTGACAG
>CALARM010000592.1 GCA_937888925.1 uncultured Synergistia bacterium
TTTTTAACTCCTTTTTTTAAAAACTATTTTTCATCTGCCCGTTCCAGAATTTTTACAGCTTCATCGGGAGAAAAATTAGTAATAAGAAGATTTATATCTTTCCCGAGAAGCTGACTCATAATCAAAATTAAATCTTTTTCTTCTGCTCCATTAAGAGGAAATTTATTCAGTTGCCTGAATAATTTCCTGAAAAATTCCGTACCATGTTCTTTATAAATATTTATAACAAAAGCAGAACTGCAGAGATAAAACTCAGGATACAATTTGGCTTCCGGAAGATTTATGCTTTTCAAATCACAGTTACTTTCTTTGAAGGAATTTATCCTGTCCTGATAACGTCTTTTATAATCATCAAGATAATATTTCTTCATAAAAAGATAGGCAGCAAGATCTCCAAAACCTTCTGAAAACCAGACACATGACAGCTCATCTGTAAAATAATTTCTTACTGAAAGATCACCCAATTCATGAGGCATTCTGCTGTCCAGATAATAATTATACTGTTTGACTTCATCAAAGGATTTTATCTCAACAGGAAAAGTAAGCACGCCGTTTCGTTCTGTGCCTCTGTAATTTTTATATGTAGGAACTTCATCTTTAACCGGATTATATAAGACAGCATAGACCTTATCAGGATATTTAAAATTAAAATAACCTTCTATCATTTCTTTTGCAGATGTTAATTTCTTCTGTGCCTCTGCCACTGTCTCCTTATCTATAGAAGAAGTATAATATATTCTGAAAACATCTCCGCAGTCTACAAAATTCAGGCTCAGAGCAGAATTTGAAAGATAGGTAAAGTATCCGGTATAATCTTTTCTTTTAAATATATCCACATCGGCAGAAGAACCTTTATTTGCACTGTTATAAACCTTTATAGTAACATATATGTCCCAGTCTCCGTTGGACGGGAAAGGTATTGAAATTACAAATTTCTCATTCTTCGAATCATATATTTTATCAACAGGTTCTATAGTATTCAAAGCTTCCGGAGATTTATCAATAGTATAAGTTATGGCTTTTACAGGAAAATTTTCATCAAAAGTAAAACCTTCTATAAAAATCTTACTATCTCTTGCTTCAATGTTTGTAAATCTGATTGCAGGCCCTGACAGGTAATCTTTATCAGCAGCCAGAACAACAGTCCTGACAAATAAAAGAAAAAAAAGAAGTACTATCTGTATTTTAAACAAAAAGTTCCCACTCCTCCTGATTTTAATTATTTAAATAAACTCCTTCTACATAATTTTTATCTAAAGCCTTATTTTACGCCGTCAAAAATGAAAATTCCTATACCCTTTACTTATCGTAACCGGTCACACACAACGTATGACATGAGGATTTTATACAATCAAAAATCCTATGATATATAAATTAACACAAAATTATCTAATTGTATAGATAAAAAATTCTCATCCTTATTTAAAATAAGGCAATTTATTTTTCATACTTTCCATAAAATGGCATAATATCTGCCTATATAATATATAGGAAATAATCTATAAATATTTTAAGGAGGCTAATTTTTTATGAGTAAAAAAAACTTTCTGGTTGTACTTTTACTGATTTTACTGGTTAATATAATGCCGGTATATGCGCAGACTGCAGAGGATTGGAAATTAAAGGGCAATGATTTTTTGAAGGTAAAAGAATATGATAAAGCCCTTGAATGTTATCAGAAATCACTGGAAACGGATCCCTGTTATGCAAGGAGTGTTCATAATATAGGGATCATATGTAATGACAGAGAAGATTATAAAAAAGCTCTTGAGTATTTCGATAAAGCTCTCGACCTTGTAGAAAAAGGGAAGGATACATCAGGACTTCCTATGGATATACATTATTTCGGAAGAGCTATATCATGGATGGGTCTTGGAGACTATGATAAATCCCTGGAATGTTTTGATAAATCCATAGAGGCAAACCCTAAAAATGCAAATGCCTGGAACGGCAAAGGTGCTATTTTACAAATTCAGGGAAAAACTGAAGAAGCTCTTAAATATTATGATAAAGCTCTGGAAATTGATCCTTCCTTTGCTCTGGCCGCAGAGAACAGAGAAAGAGCTCTCGTTCAATTAAAACTAAACAGCCAGGTCAGTTCACAACCGGGCGGCGACGATAAAATATGTTATGTTATAAATGGAGACAGTCCCGGCAGTGAAGTGAAGATTGAAGATTATATCGTATCAGGTAAAACCAATATTATAGATTTTTATGCAGACTGGTGCGGTCCCTGCAAAAAACTGGCTCCTTATATGGAAAAGCTCGATAAAGAAAAAGATGATCTGGTGGTTTTTAAAGTAAATATAGACAAATGGAATTCTCCTGTGTGCAAACAGTTCAATATTAAGAGCGTCCCCTCTTTTCTGGTTTATGACGGAACAGGAAAATTAATCTATGAGGGAGAAGAGGCAAGAACAAAAGTTATGGAAATGGTAGATTCTATAAAATAATCACAATTGTAAATGAGTAGTCCCGGAAGTCTATTTCGGGACGGCCTTTTGGGACTGCTCCTTTACTGTGAAAAAGCTCACTTATGCAAGATCCTTTAAGGCTTTTGTAAGATATCCTTTTCTACTATATCAAGGAAATTGAATTATTTAGACAAACTGCCTCTACTTAATTTTCATCTAAAAGCTTTATTTTACGCCATAAAAAATGAAAATTCCTATACCTTTGAATTATATAGACTCTGTGCCTGTTTTAACAGATTTGTAGCCTGACCTATTTTATTATCAAGCGAGGAAAGCCCTGATGTAGCATTTGAAAGACTTCTGTCTGCATCCCGTAAATCCCATTCTACCTGATTTACCTTACTATCAAGCTGATATCCTTCAGAACTTACATTTACTCCCGGTCTGTCCATCTTTATCCTGTTTACACTCATTTCGGCCCACCTCATCTGAGTGGAAGCACTATCGAGTTTTCTGTCTGTATCATAAATATCTCTGTCTACATTTTGAGCCTGCTGGGAAGAAGAAGATATTTGCTGTTTTGCCTGTTCCAGAAGCCCCAGAACCTGTTCATACCCGCCTGATGCCACAAGCTGAGATTTCAGGGAGTCTAATTTTCTGCCTGCATCATCTATAAGTCTGTCTGTATTATCAATACCACCTGAAGCATAACCTGTATATCTGTCTCCGGAAGAAAGTTTATTTTCTACATTTCTCATTGTCCTGTCCAGTCTGTAGCCAGTCTGACTTACATCGGTTTTATCTGTATCTCTCTGGACTTCCCTTATATCAAAATGAGAAAATTGAAGTTCTCTCTGGCTGTCCTTCACATCTCTGTCTGCCCAGGACAGATCGCTTGAAGTTTTATAATCCTGACTGACAGCCTGGGAAAGTAAATTTAATATTTCATCAAATTTCTGACTGTGAACAGCTTTTGAAAGGTTCTCCACTTTCATATCTGCTTCTACTTTAAAGTCAGTTTTTGTATAGAAAGGCAAATTTGCATCGTGAGGTGGAGAAAGAGAAACTTTATCTTTTACCAGTAAGGGATCCCCTTCTTTTTTCTGAGGAACTTTCAATCCTGAAAGGCTTAAATTTCTGTTTTCATTGATTTTCATAACATATACCTCCCTGATTTCTTTATAAATTTTTTATAAACAAATTTCTATCTTATAGAATTATAAAGGTTCTGGGCATATCTCAAACTGCTTACCGCCTGGTCTAATTCCGATTTGAGAGAAGGAAGATAACTGCCGGTTGTGCCGGAAAGTTCGATACTTGCACTGTCGAGTGCCCGTTCGGCACTCTCTACATAGCTTTGCACGGAATATCCTTCAGAACTCACGCTGTTACCATCATAATCTCCCTTTATTGTACGTATATAACTTCTGGCATAACCTATATCTCCTGCGGCACTTTTCATATAACTGTCAGTATTATAGAGATCCCATTCAACACTGTTCGTATTTGAGAGAGGGCTATTTATATGCTGTTTTGCCTGTTCGAGATATGCTATCACCTGCTGATAAGGCCCTGCTGATTGAAGCTGTCCCCTGAGATAATCAATCCTGTTAGAGGCATCATTGAGATATGATTTTACCGAACTGAAATCATTTGTAGCAGAATCTATATATCTGTCCCCTTCCTGCAGCTTATATTCCACAGATGTCATTTTAGAATCCAGTTCCTGCCCCTTTGAGCTTACATCTGTTTCCTCTGTATCGTTCTTTACCTCTTCTATTGTATTATGTGTGCTTACCAGTTCATTTTTAGAAGTGTTTATATCATTTCCAGTATATGAAAGTTTACTGTTCATACTATTTCCCTGATATGATATATTATTAAGCACATTCATGACATCATTGAATTGCTGGCTATAAACATGAGGCACAGCTCCCGGTATGTGTCCTGATGGCCCCGGCGGTACGCCGGGATGATGTCCCTGACATGGATTATGATGGGAACTACCGGGAGAAGGAGATGGGCCACTTCCATGTCCGGCCTCCTCCATACCATCTAAAATCCATCGGTTCACTTCCGGCTTCGTTACACCTGTTTTTCTATGAGAACCGTTAAAATCTACCTTTCCGTAGACAGGTAAATCAGGTTCTGAACCGGAATTAATAGTTATCTTATCAAAGACTCCAAGCACATCTTTCAATCGTCCGGAAATCTTTGGCAATGAAATATTCTGGCCTCTATGTTCATTTATTTTCATAAATATACCTCCGGGATATTATTTCAATTAACGGCACACAACTATACAGAATATATTTTACAACATTTAATTGTTTTTACAATATAAAAAGCTGCTTCTTTTGTTAACATTTTGTTAATTTCTGGCAATTCTTAAACACCAGGTAATTTATAGATAAGAGTGAGTAGGGGCGTTTTATTAAACGCCCTGAGGTGAAGGGAGGAATAAGTTCTCATTCTTTGTTGTGACTACCAGGTCATAGCGCTTGATGGAACATAAAGATACACAGGTAAGCTGTAAGGAGTGAACAGAAAACTCATCTGTTACCCCTCACTCTATCTGGAAATTTTGTGAACGTTACATTTATGAAAATTATTTTCTTCTTCCATTTCTCTCCTGCATTTAAGGCATATGCCATGAGATAGATCCAGAATTTCATCCTCTTCTTTTATGCCGATACCATTCACCATAAGACATTTACACCAGGCACACTGGTATAAATCCCTGAAATCAATAATTTCAGTAATATCGGCAATTTCATCTAATGTAATGTTGTTCATAATAAAAAACCTTCTTTCTATAAGCTCCATGAAATCAGGAAAAAAATAATAATCAATCACACATATTAAAGGGACTGAAATTATATCTTTACCTGACTGACAATATATCAGCTTTTACTATAAAATGCCGGTAACAGAAAGGTAAAATAAATAAAAAATAATTTTATCCTGGAGCTTTCGGTGATTACTCTCTTATTTATAATTTCTGTATCCAGAAATTTTCTCTATCTAAGACCATCTTCACTGGAAACAATATTTCTATAAATCTTTTACCATGTAAAATCCTGAAAAAACAGGTTTACATAATATATATTTATAAAATTTGTCAAAGGTCTGTTTTATCTTTTATTTAATTTGAAGGAATTAAATAAAATATTCAAGAATATTTATTAAGAAATCACATTTTAGATCAATAAAAATAATTTGTCAATACTTCTTACGCATTTGCAATTTTTTGCAGTAAAAAAACAACTTAAATATCTTGAAAAATAACAATTTAAGTATAAACCAGAATAACTATTAATTAGCAATAGCAAAAAAAAGAGGTGCATAAAAAATGTCCCGTAAAATATTGTATATAAACTTAGTAATATCTATTTTATTATTTTCTTTTTCAGGATGCAGAAATTCCAGAAAAGAACCGACACCTGTGCCTGTCACTCCTACAGCAGTCCCCACTGCCACAGAAAATCCGAAAGCTTTTATTATAAATCCCGGCACAGGCATCGGCAGGGTTCAGGTAAATAAAAGTAAATTAATTTCAGTGGAAGAATGGCTCGGCAAAGCGGACAGCGAAGAAGTAACAGATGAAGGAGACGTTAAATTAACCTATAAAACACATAAACTTACCTTTTTCTTTACAACCGATAACCAGATCTTAAAAGCTGTTCTCGTTGAAAATCCCGAATATAAAACCAATGAAGGCATAGCTGTGGGTTCAAATATTGTAGATGTAAAGACTCTCTATGACGGAGTATTGAATAAAACTGGAAAAGTATATCTGGCAAAAGATGAAACAAAATATTATTATGACTCCGGTAATGTTACATCTATTTTAATATCTAAAAAAATTGCTCCTTCGCCGTCAGCAAAGCCTTCTCCGAAAGTGGAACCTGCTGCTGTAACAAAGCCAACCAGTCCTGCAGAGAATCCTTCTCCGCAGGTATCTCCGAAATCTTCCATACCGGAGGATTATATATCGTCTGCAAAAAAAATACTTGATGACATAGAAGACCTCAAAGATGTTGCAAAATCAATAAGAGACTATCAAAATTATGGTAACCATGTAACGGAAACAGAGATAAAAGTAAATAAATTTTTAAAAGATAATCCTGTAAGTTATGTTCCCCGGTTCAATGAAGAAATATCTTCTGCCATGACCTGTTACAGAGATGCCCAGAGGTTCTGGCATGCTGTTATAACTGCCGGTACCTATAAAAAATTTAAAATCCTCACTGCCGACATATTCATAAGACATCCTGAATTACTGATTTCCCTGAAAAGAATCTATAAATGGAATGATATCTATCGGATAGTAACGGTAAAAGATGCAGGCAGAGCCGGAGCTGTCCTGTTATGGGAAGAAGGGAACGGACATGTAGAAACAGCGGAAAGATTATTAGATGCAGTAGATGATTAAAATCAACCTTTTTTATCTATCGGTTTTCATCAAGAAAGCCTTTCCAGAAGAACGTGTTTTCTGCCCATATGTTCATTTTATAATTCTTCAGAAAATTACGTCTCACCCATTGCTTTAGGAGATATTATAGTGATTTTTATCGGCTTCGTTATAATCTCCTGTTTTTTTTATAATCTTCCGTTATATGTTTCTTTATTTCTTCTTTCTTCCTGTGAAGTGCCGAAAGAAAAGGCGACGTAGTCCTGTATATGCGGAGTTCTTTCAGGAGAGATTCTTTCAGAAAGACTTTATTTGCTTCTTCTACAGGTATATCTGCAGAAATACCC
>CALARM010000593.1 GCA_937888925.1 uncultured Synergistia bacterium
AAATATCTTTATAAATATTAAAGCATTTTTCTTTTTCTCTTATGGTGCCGACTCTCTCGCTTACAGGCAGAGAATGATTATCTGTGAGCTTTCCGCTTTCAGTTATAATATTCATTTCTCTTAAAGCTGCTATCAGATCTATAAGTCCTGAACCGCATATACCGAGAGGAGGAATATTTCCGAATGTTTCAAAATTAATATCCCTGTTACTTATATTTATTTTATGTATGGCTCCTTCCTGGGCCCTCATACCTCTTTCAATACTGGCTCCTTCAAAGGCAGGGCCTGCTGCGGTAGAGCAGGCAATCATCCTGTTTTTGTATGCAAGGACAATTTCTCCGTTTGTACCTATATCTATAAGTATTTTCAGATTTTTTGTTCTCTCTAATCCCGTAGCTACTATACCGGCAGTTATGTCTCCTCCTATATAGGCAGAAACTGCCGGCAATATTTGAACCGGTGCTTCAGGATTTATTTTCATACCTATTTCTCTGGCTTTAAAAGAAATTACATCTCTTAATACAGGAATATAAGGTGCTTTATCCAGATATGACGGATCTATGCCCAGGAATAATTGAATCATTGTAGGATTACCGGCTATGCAGGCTTTATATATATTTTTATATAAAATATTATTATTCCAGCATAATTCCTGTATTATCGAGTTTATTCCGTTTATTATTTTACCCTGAAGTTCTCGAAGGCCACTTTCTCCGTTTTTATGAACATAATTTATTCTGGATATAACATCTGAGCCATAAACAGTCTGTGGATTGGTTATAGATTTTGCTGATATTTCTTCACCGGTGATGAGGGACAGAAGATAGACTACCACTGTTGTAGTACCAATATCTATTGCTATACCGTAATTTGCTTCTGATTTATCGCCCGGTTCCATATCAAGAACTGTTACTGCACCATTTACAGTAACAGTGGCTTTAAAATCATTATTTCGTAACATCCTTGGTATTTTACGTAATATACTGAGAGGGAAAGAAAGTTTTGTTTTTAATTTGTCCTGAGTTCTCTGTGTGTCAGACCTCTGATCCTGTGAAGACGGCGGCGAAAGAGAAAGAAAATATTTTTTTATACCACTGTCTGTTTTTATAAAATGCTCTCCGCTTATAGTTTCTTTTAAAGGTATATCTTCCGATTGAACCGGAAGAATAATAGTTATATTATCTTCTACGGTAACACCACAGGCAAGTCTGAAGTTTTCCTGTAATCTGTCTTCTGAGAGAAGGATTTTATCTCTTTCTCTGACAGGGACATGTCCATCTATTATTTTTACGAAACATTTTCCGCATAATCCCATAGCAGAACAGGGACTGTTTATGATATAACCCTTTTCCTGAAGAGACTTAAGGAGGTTACTGCCTTCTGTTACATATAATTTTTTATTGCCAGGGAGAATGGTAATCTCTTTTAACATGAAAAATTATAAAGATTTATACAGACTGCTAACTTTCTATAACGGATGAACTTATAAATCCTGCTTCTTTTGCTGTATCCTGAGAAATTAACTGTTCTTTGACCAGTTCATATAGTGAGTCATTCATTGTTTTCATACCTTTTACCCTTGCTTCTGACATGAAAGAATAAATTTCTCCTGTACGATCTGTTCTTATTAACTCCGTTATTTCCATTGTATTCAGCATAATTTCCGTAGCTAAAATCTGTCCTTTTTTATCCTGTTTTAATATTAACTTCTGAGCTATAACAGCTTTTAATGCTGCAGGCAATCGCCTTATAATTTCCTGTCTTTTTATTTTTGGGAAGAAATTCAGTATTCTCTTAATAGCTTTATGGCAATTATTATTACTCAGAAAACAAAATACAAGGCTTCCCATTTCAACTGCTTTTAATGCCATTAATAGACTTTCTCTGTCACTTATTTCTTCACCTATGAAGAGAACATCAGGTTCTTCCTGAAGAATTGCCTGGAGAGCTTCTTTGTAAGAATAAACGTTTGTACCTATTTCTCTCTGTATAACAATGGAATTTTTATTCTCAAAGATATATTCTACAGGATTTTCTATAGTTACGATCAGTTTTTTCCTGTTTTCATTTATATAATCAATGATAGATGCCATTGTTGTACTTTTCCCACTTTTAGATGGCCCGGTTATTATTACAAGTCCTCTATTATAGAGAGCTATATCCTTTAAGATTTCTGGCAGATTGAGTTCTTCGAAAGAAGGTATTTTAGAAGCTATTCTTTTGAAGACACTTCCATAACCGTTATTTTGTTTGCAAATGCTTACTCTATAGCGACCTGTTTCGTTTAATTGTAGAGGAAATCTTACTTCGCCACTTGTTTCAAGATCTTCAATTTGTTCTTCTGTACATATCTGATAAAGCATTTCCTTTACTTTATCTTCAGATATAATGTCCAGATCTGATTTCATCATTTGATCATAGAGGCGAAAACAGGGGGGGCATTCAGCATTTATATAAAGATCTGATATGTCGAGTTTACCGGTTACATCCAGTAATTGTTCTATAGTGTAATCTCCTGTTATATCTGTTTTAATAACTTCTATGTCTTTACTTTTTTGAGTTCTTTGCCTTTTAGGTTTTTCAGGCTGCACTTTAATTTCACTATCGAGTGTAATGGCCGGAAGTTTTTTTGTATGACTGACGGCAGGAGTTCTGGATTTTCTATGACTTTTACCATGCTCTTCATATTCATTTTCCAGTTTTTTCTCTTTACCATTTTTTTCTTTACCAGTAAAAAGACGACCTAACATTACTTTAACCCCTTTCAAAATCCAGAGTATTTAGAGGCTGTCATAGATTTTTTATAAAAATCAGACATATTTATTGAAGAAACCTGGTCGGATCCTGTGTTAACTCTAAAGCAGTTTCTCTGGATATAAGGTTTCCCTTATATAAGTTTAATAAAGAATTGTCCAATGATATCATACCGGCTTTAGAATTATCATTTATTAAATTGTATATTTCGAA
>CALARM010000594.1 GCA_937888925.1 uncultured Synergistia bacterium
TTTTTAGACACTTTATTTATCATTTTACTGGTCAGATTAATTCTTGACGTTACATTCCTGCACATCACGCATTACACTTTACTCATTACCAGGTCATTATTTATGGATAGTCATAAAACCAGCTATAATTAATCTTTTCTATATCTATTATAATATATTTTTATGTAAAAGATTTAAAAAGAAAAAAGAAATATTACTCTAAAAAACAAAAAAAGCCAGTCTTTTTTCAGACTGGCTTTTTTTTAACAAATCATTCCGTTCTTTTTATTATATGCCATCCGTCCGTAAGGTGTACCGGCTCACTTATCCCTCCTGCTTCCAGAGAAAATGCAGCTTTTTCAAAGGGGGCTGCCATATCGCCCCGTTTAATTTTGCCAAGATTTCCTCCTTTGCTTTTTGTAGAACATTCCGATTTTTCTGTTGCAATCTTACTGAAATCTCCGCCTTTTTTCAACTCTTCCTCTATCTTATTCGCTTCTTCCTGTGTATTTACAAGTATATGACTTACTTTGATCTCTAACGGAGGCACTTTAATTACAAGATCCGGTGAAATTCTCTGCATAATATGCCAGCCGTATTCCGATTTAACAGGTTCAGTGAATTCATCTATCTTAAGTTTAAACGCCACATTTTCAAGAGGTTTAGTAAGATTTCCCATACCAACCATTCCCAGGTCTCCTCCTTTTATTTTGGAAGGACATAGAGAGTGGTTAAGAGCTACTTCGGAAAAGTCTTTTCCTTCTTTTAATTCCTTCAGTACTTCTTTCGCCTCTTCTTCTTCTTCTACGACTATATGGCGGACTCTGATTTTTTCACTTTCATGAACCTCTATTTTCAAATCAGGTTCAATTCTCTGTATGATATGAAATCCATAATCAGATTTTACAGGCTCACTTATCTCGTTCATTTTAAGTTTAAAAGCTGCTTCTTTAACAGGGCCAGAAAGGTTGCCCTTATAATTGAGCATACCAAGATCTCCTCCCTTTTTTCTGGAAGGACAGGCAGATTTCTCAAGGGCCAGTTCGGTAAAATCTTTTCCTTCTTTTAATTCCTTTATTATTTCATCTGCTTCTTCTTTCTTTTCCACAAGTATATGTCTTATTCTCACAGGAGAAGGTGTAGGAGGTACAGGTGTGGGTGTAGGAGGAGGCGGTGTAAGTCTCTCTATTATTTCCCAGCCAAGTTCTGTTTCTACAGGGCCGCTTATTTCATTAATCTTAAGTTTGAAAGCTGCTTCTTCAAACTTTTTATCCTTTGTTCCTTTTCCAAAAGGTTCCAGTTTACCTCCGTTTACTTTTGAAGGACATTTTGAATATTTACCTGCAAGCTCCTCAAAAGGTCTTTTTCCTTCTTTTAATTCTTTCAGTATCTCTTCAGCTTTTTCTTTGCTGTCTACCTGTATGTGCCTGACACAGATTAAATTTTTACTCTCCGAAGCCCCTGCTTCATCTTTCTTGCAGCCTGTGATAAAAGGCAACATCATACATAAAATAATAAGAATACTGAATTTCATCCTATCACCTCTTAAATTTTTTCGTTAATAAAAAAACAGCAAAACACGACCTTCTTAAAACAGGTTATACTGTATTAATAATAAGTCTTATTCCGGGAAATTGCTATCCTCTCAAATGACTATTTACAGGTGTTTTAAAGGAGTATTTTTTTGGGTGTGAAGGGTGAAGGGTAAATCGCAGCGAATAACAGGTTCACTATAATCGTGACCCGTGACGGGTAATGCGTAATACGTGATAAATGATGGGTAATGCGTGATGCGTAATGCGTGTTTTCACCGGTACCGGGCGACCACAGAGGGTCGCCCCTACCGAATCACAACTCACTATTCACTACTCACAGACATAATCAGAAAGTTTATCTTCCGGCACAGAAACAGAGGGCAGAACAAAACCGCATGGTTCCTTAAGAGGTTCTCCTCCGAACGTTTCATTATATTCTTCTTCCATAATTTTTATGAATTCTTCATAGACTCCGTAATCTTTCAACATTTGCGATGTTTCTTTTTCCAGTCCTCCCATAAGTGCAAGAAGAATGGGGAAAGTGCCGTCAACAGTCTTACTGTAAGACACCAGTGTTCCGTCATTTGTTCCTGACTCTCCCCCACCGAGAGGTCCCTGCATTTTTCTACCCTTTAACATATTCAATAACCAGGCAAGACCGTAATTATTTTTATGTTTATCTGAAAATTCAAGGATCATAGGGAAAGTGCCATAAGGAGCAAAAACATTGTTGTATTCCACAGGCTGACTCCCCACGCCTTCAATACCACAGGCGGAAAGATATCCGTCTTCACCCGGTTTTCCTATGGAAGCAGTAAATCCCGGATAACCTCTTTCCCTGGCATTCTGTGAACGAATGATTTCTCTTATTCTGAATAGATCCCTGTAATGATTAATATCTCTGTATGGCATGAAAAGATAGGCCCAGCTTTCATGGGCAGAGCCCCAGTAACCCTGCCATGTAGTTCCGTATTTATGCTCTACCCTTACCATTTTAATATCTTTCCATATTGCTTCTTTTTCTTTTTCAGTAAGATTGCCGAAGAGAGTAACGTACATAACAATCATGACACCTTCATGAACGCCATGTTCTCCTGTAATATATTTGAGTCTGTCAGTTGCCGTTTCATAGCCTGAATTAACATCCTTCATATCCAGTATATGAACATCTGCCCTGACCTTCATGGCTTCCCTATCATAAAAAATTTTAACTCCATTTTCCTTTAACATGGAAAGATAATCTTTATACCTGTCTGCAAGTTCTGTATAACCTTCATGTCTTAAAGTTTTTTCCGCCACAAGAAGAGCCCATATCCATTCGCCGTTATCAAGAGCAGGAACATATCCGGCCCAGTTATCTGTAGGAGTGACTTTATCCTGTATATAGTACCACGGCATAAATCCTCCGTACCCCGGATAATCTCTGTAATAATCCATATAACTGTCCATTTTGCCTTTGAGAATTTCAAGGGCTTTTTCTTTTGCTTTTTCTTTATCGCCGCCGGAGAAAAGAATTGCAGCGAGTGAATCTCCTGAGATTGCCTTTACACAGAGAGCCACATCAAGACATTCTTTTGACGGTGCGCTCCAGTAACGGCATTTTACAGGTTTCCCTGTCTTCTCATCCAGCATATATCCGTCATATATAAGATTCTTTTCTTTATCCCGGGCAACAGAAAAAAATTCTCCTTCCCATGTAAGATATTCTCTTATAAAACTTTCATATTTTTCTCCGCCTGCCATAATATCGTCTATGGTATAGTTCTGTGCAAATTTAAAAGGCGGAACGTCTTCTGCCCTGGCAGAAGTAACAACAAACAGTAACATAAGTAGTGATAAAAGTCTGAAAAACATAAATCAAATCCTTTCTTAAAAATAAACAGATAAATAGTAATTACCGTTTTATCAGCTTCTGCCTGACAGGCTCTTACAAAGAAAAATAATTTCCCTTATTTAATTTGTTTTACAGACAATAAATTAACCGTTATTTAATTTTTAATTCTATATAAAAAACTAATTTTTCTTCTCCAGAGCCTGCCAGGCAGAAGCTTTTTATGAATACCCTTTTACATGTTACGGTACTAAGCATTAAGTAACGAAGCCAATGCATTACCCATCACTCTTCACCCATCTAATTATACATAATCCGGAAGACTTTTTCCACAATTAAGTTAACATTTTTTTAACATTATCCCATTGCATTCTGTCTTTATAAAGGTTACACTTATATACGGGATATGGTAATCAGGTAAAATTATTGAAAGGTT
>CALARM010000595.1 GCA_937888925.1 uncultured Synergistia bacterium
GAAGGTAAATTGAGCTTTTCTCTGTCATTTCCGTCAAGTAGTTATAAATAAAGGAACTTATTTGTATTTACTTTACGGATAAGTCCCGGGTGTGGCAAATATTTAGAGAGGTATATGAAAATTTATAACAGAGAAGGGATATAATGAATATTAAAACTGACAATGATATTTTATTAACATCAAAATCTTATATAGAAGTCTGCGGCTATAAATCTTTTTATAAGGAGCAGGGCATAGAATTTCGACCTTTTACAGTACTTTCAGGAGCAAATAGTTCCGGCAAGTCCAGTATTATACAGCCTTTACTTTTATTAAAACAGACTCTTGAATCTACTTATGACAGGGGTACTCTATGCCTGGACGGTCAACATGTTTTTTATACCTCTTTTGAACAATTACTATCAAAAAAGACTCCTAAAGGTTATAAAAACAAGTTTTCCATACTGTTTACAGATTCTGCCGGTAAAACCCTTAAAGTGATTTATAAGAAGACGGATAAAGAAATAGATATTGATGAAATGATTTTCTCTGATTTAAATACAGGTATTCAAAGTGTTTTCCGGGAAGATATGAGCAGTGATGAAGTAATTAAAAACCTTCATGATAAGAATTCAGGACGGGATTATGATTATTTCTCAAAAGAGGCTAAAGTTAAGTGGACAGTCAAAAAGAATAGATGTTTCCTTTATTATGAATTAGAGTCAGAAGGTAATATTAACCTGAGAAAAAGCTTAAGGTTTTTTTCTGTCACACATTTGCTGGAAAAGCAGATTCTTGAAATCATACATTTACCCGGTCTGAGAGGCAATCCTGAAAGAACCTATAAAACGACTTCTATTGGTCCCAATTTCCCCGGGCCTTTTCAACATTATGTAGCCAGTATAATAAATCACTGGCAGAGCATTAAAGATGAAAGATTTGATGAATTAAGTAAATACCTTGAAATAATGGGTTTAACATGGAAAATTGAAGCAAAACAATTAGATGATACACGGGTAGAACTTCTTGTAGGGAGATTAACAAACAGTGAAGGTAAGGCAAAAGATCTGGTTAATATTGCAGATGTAGGAATAGGAGTTTCTCAGATTTTACCTGTCCTTGTTTCATTATTGATAGCAGGAGAAGGGCAGATTGTTTATATAGAACAGCCGGAACTTCACCTTCATCCACGTGCTCAGGTATCTCTGGCTCAGATTATAGCTGATGCAGCAAAGAGAGGAGTTTGTGTAGTAATTGAAACCCATAGTCCCCTATTATTACTCGGAATTCAAACCCTGGTAGCAGAAAAGAAAGTATCACCTGACCTTGTAAAACTCCACTGGTTTACACGTGAAAAAGATGGTTATACAAAGATAAACAGTGTAGAGCTGGATGAAAAAGGAGCTTATGGAGACTGGCCTGAAGATTTTGGTGATATATCTCTTAAACTCGAAAGCCGTTATCTTGATGCTGCGGAAGACTGGGGAATTTAATTATGTTGAAACGGAAATCTAAAAGGATAGTTATTGATACTTCTATAGCCAGATCTGCCGGAGGGCCTGAAGCTAAAGCACCAGAGTCTATTTACTGCCGGGATTTCTTACTTGCTGTAATGAACATATGTCATAAAGTTGTTCTAACAGATGATGTAAAAGTTGAATGGAGAAAACATAGATCTAATTTTACAAGAAGCTGGCTTGTAAAAATGGTCAGTAAAAATAAAGCTATAATGGCCGGTAATGTGCAGAACCAGGAACCCAGAGATAAGATAAAACATTTTGCCAGAACAGATAAACAGCGTGAAGCTATGTTAAAAGATGTTTTACTGGTGGAAGCTGCCCTTGCTACAGATAAGATAGTAGCTGCAAGAGATGATACCGTCAGAAATCTGTTATCTGAAATAGCAGATAAAGTTATTGAATTAAAACCTGTTGTCTGGGTAAATCCATGTAATACTGATGAACAGGTGATTGAATGGCTGGAAGCCGGAGCTAAATATGAATTGAAACGAAGATTACTTAAGGAAGGTTAATATATGTCATATAGAAAGAAACTAATTGAAGTTGCATTACCATTGGAGGCAATAAATAAAGAATCTGCAAGAGAAAAATGAGCTCTTGTCAATAGTTGTGGAAAATTCTTCCAAGTGCGCAGTGCAGCAGCCTTTATATATTTCCTCTCACTCTTTTTAGTGGTTCTGTGATATATCCATCTTTTGTGGCTATTAACGATATGTCCTCTGTTGAATTCAAACAAATTCTTAACGGGCTTTTTGAATTTAACTGTAATTTCACTGTTTTTTTCTCCTATAATAAGTATAAAATCTTTATTTTCAATGTTTACTCCGGGAGCCGGTTTTATTTTACCTGAAATGAAATCGTCTGCGTGAAAGCTGAACCGGCTTTTTTCTTCATTTAACCGGATAAAAAATGTTTTATCATCTATTTTTTTTATAGTACCTGCCGGAATGACAGAGAAATCCGTAAGAAAAACTGTTGTAACAGGATATACCCTCAGGTCTGAGCCGTGAATAATATTTACGGCTTTTTCCAGATTATAGGCAAACACCGGTTTTTCTCCGAGGCCGAAGAAGCTGTTATCCATTACTGCAGCAGGTACATTGAATATATAACTCTCGTTATTTTTATATGAATAAATATCTTCTTCTATGGTTTTTACGAGATTGCCCGATTGATACCACAGGGTTGCTTCCCTTCTTACAAGATACATATTTGTTACGATTATTATGATTGTTATAACAGCGAAAAATATTTTTATATAAAAATTTTCCAGTCTGACCAATATAATGGAAAGAGCCATAGATAATCCTATGAAAGGTATGTACATATACCATCTGGCCATCAGGCCCAGCACAGGTACCAGTGTTATCAATATCCATAACAAACAGTAGAGAATATCCTTTTGAAATATATATTTTCTCAGGCTTTTAACTGATAAAAATATTGCCAGAAACAGAAATATAACCAGATCATATCGTGAGGCAGGGAAGGTCATAAAGTAAAATGCTTCTTTCAGATGTTTAAGAATACGAAAAAAAGTGAAGTTTGTATTTCCCGTACCTCCTGTCATGGAGCCCAGGAATATGAGGCGGAATATCATGTAAATAAAGAGAATTATGAAATAGGGAATAGCGTTTTTTAAGGCGTGACGCGTAACGCGTGACACGTGACGGGTGCAGATTTTTTTTTTATTTTCTGGCTGTAATATGAGAGATGTTATTAATATAATAGCAGGAAGGGTCACTGCCATTTCTTTTGCCATAAGGGCAAATATGAAACTTATATAGCTCAGGGGAAGAATTTTTTTATGGAATAATATTATAGAAAGGATATAAAAGATACAGCAGAGGCTGTCAGGTCTTGCAGAGATCCAGAAAATCGTATCTGTGAATATGGGATGGACGGAAAAAAATAGGGCAGACAGGAAACCTCTCATATTATTGCCGGGAAAGAGCATATTGGTAAGATAATAAACTTCTCCTGTACATATTACATGAAATATTTTATTTGTGAGATTATAGCCGGTCGGATTTAATCCCCAGATGGCTCTATCCATTAACACTGTGAGTATTGTGAGAGGTCTGTACCGTCCTCCTTCATATCTGACTCCTTCTTTATTGGCAAGAAAAATTTTGTCTGTGTCGAACCTTCTGTCTAAATATTCAAAATCATCAGAGTGAAAAAAGGCATGCCATGCAGGGCAGGTTATGTACATTATGATAATTATGAGGAATATAATTTGCAGGAACGGCAGTTTTTTCTTCATTTTTAAATTACATGCGTAATGCGTGATGCGTAATGCGTGATGTGTCTTCCCGTCACGCGTCACGCGTCACGCGTTACGATATTAATGCAACAGATTTGCCGCCAGTTCGGCCAGAGGTGATCGTTCGCCTTTTGTCAGGGTAATATGGGCATAGATTTTCTGGTCTTTAAATTTTTCCACGATAAAGGTCAGTCCATTACTTGTGGAATCAAGATACGGATGATCTATCTGATAGGCATCGCCTGTAAGTACTATTTTAGTTCCTTCTCCGGCTCTTGTAATAATTGTTTTTGCTTCATGGGGGGTAAGGTTCTGTGCTTCGTCAATGATGAGATATTGCTGTGGCAGGCTTCTGCCGCGAATAAATGTAAGGGATGCAATTTCTACCAGTTTTGAAGTGATGAGGCTGTCCAGTTTACTTTCCATGCTGGTTTTTTTGCTGGTTGTATAGCTGGTCAATAAAAATTCCAGGTTATCAAAAATGGGATGCATCCACGGTGAGAGTTTTTCTCCTTCTTTTCCCGGCAGATATCCTATGTCTTTACCCATTGGTATAAGAGGGCGGTATACGCTCATCTTACGATATACTTTATCATTGAGAACCTTCTGAAGTCCTGCGGCAAGGGCAAGTATGGTTTTCCCGGTACCTGCCTTCCCCAGCATAGTTACAAGGAGTACACTGTCATCGAGTAACATGTCAAGGGCAAAACGCTGCTCTTTATTCATAGACTTTATACCGAATACGTCATTTTTCAGATCTTTCAGGAGATTTATTCTGTTACTCTCCCTGTCATATCGTCCGAGAGCTTTTTTATTTGTAGGAGTTCCGACTGTGATATATTGATTGGTATAGTAGGAAACATTAACCGGTTCATGATAGCCTTTTTCGTAAAAGAGGGCCATTTCTTCATCACTTATCTGGCAGAAATCTTCTCCTGTATAGAGTTCGTCCAGGTTAACCTTATCTGCTCTGTAGTCTTCCGATTTAAGTCCCAGTGCCTGGGCTTTAACTCTCATGTTAATATCTTTTGATACCATGATAACTTTTTTTTCAGGATTATGTTTTTTTATTGCCAGTGCTGTTGCTATGATAAGGTTATCATGATTTGCCTGAAAACCTGCCGGTAACAGGTCAAAATTATTGGATTTTATGGCTATTTTTAATATGCCGTCTTTACCGAGAGGCACACCTTCTTCGATATTTCCCTGTTCTCTGAGTTTGTCGATATTTTTTATTACCACCCGTGCGTTACGGTTGACTTCCTGTGAGCCTCTTTTGAAATTATCCACCTCGTCGAGGACGATAATAGGAAGGACTATTTCATTGTCCTGAAAAGAGAACAGAGCCTGAGGATTGTGAAGCAGAACACTTGTATCCAGAAC
>CALARM010000596.1 GCA_937888925.1 uncultured Synergistia bacterium
TTATTATACATTTTTTCAGAACCTGTGACAACAATTAAAACTATTATCTATTGAACAAAATGAAATTATAGAGTAAAATATGTTTAATTCAATGTAGAAAGAACCCTCGCGTCACGCGTTATGCGTCACGTGTCATTACATGATTGTTTCATAAGGCATAGTCACATATTTATTTTCAAGAAAGGTTTTATATTTTATGAAAGTACTGGTAATAGATGATGAAATATTTATAAGCAGAATGATAAAAATTACCCTTGAGGCAAAAGATTATGAGGTTGTAGTTGCGAAGGACGGAACAGAAGGACTGGAAAAAGCTCTTAAGGAAAAGCCTGATGTAATATTGCTGGATATTATGATGCCTGTATATGACGGCTTTTATATACTCGGTAAATTGAAAGAACAGGATGAAACTAAGGCTATTCCTGTAATAATGTTAACTTCTATGGCAAGGCCTCAGGATATTACGCGCGCCATGGAACTGGGTTCTGCCGGCTATGTTATGAAACCTTTTGAATATGAAGATCTAATTGCAAGTATTGAAAATGCATTGAAGAAGAAAGATAAATAATTTGAATATTACATTGAATTGTGTTACAATTCTTTTTTAAGGGTTAGTTAAGAGGGTATAAAATATAATTAGGAGGTTTTTTTATGGATGAACAACAAAAGAATATAACTTCTCTGGCAGAAGAAGGTGTATCTTATCTGGATAAAGAAGATTACGAAAAAGCTGCTGAAAAATTTAAAGCATTACTTGATATAGATCCTTCTTATCCTTATGTACGTGTTAATCTCGGCATATGTTATATGAACCTGAAAAAATATGATATGGCAGAAAGAGAATTAAAAAAAGCTCTGGAAAAAATCCCAAATCCTTTTTCTGCCCATTATCATCTTGCATTGACTTATTATTTTGACCATAAACATGAGGAAGCGCTTAAAGAGTGCGAAAAGGCTCTTGAAGTTTATCCTGATTCTTATAAAGCCATCAATACCCTTGGAGTCATTCATGGTTACAGAGGAGATCTTGAAGAGGAAATAAAATGCTATAAGAAAGCTATTGAATTGAATCCGAGTTTTATTGAAGCTTATATGAATCTTGCCTATGCCTACGAGAAAGACTTTGATGACGAAGAAGCGGTGAATTATTTCAAGAAGGTTATAGAGCTTGATCCTGCCGGTAGATTTGTTAATGAAGCAAAAGATATGTTAAAGGATCTGGGAGCCTAACATCTCTGTAGGGGCGTTCTGCCCCTACGGCAGACGGAATAATTTTATGGCATTTTCTGTCGTTACTTTCTCAACTTCTTCAACAGTGATTTTCTTCAGATCTGCTATTTTCTCCGCAATAAACCTCAGATAATACGGTTCGTTTCTTTTTCCTCTGTATGGTGCAGGCGTCATATAAGGACAATCTGTTTCCAGTATTATTTTTTCTAAAGGAATGCCTTTAACTGCCTCGTGGAGTAATTTTGTATTTTTAAATGTAACCGCTCCTCCTATACCGATATAAAATCCCATATCAGTAAAGGTTTTCCCGGAATTTAAGTCTTCTGTAAAACAGTGTATTACTCCCATTGATGCTTTTTCTTCTTTTAATATGGCAAGCGTATCGTCAAACGCTTCCCTTGTGTGTATTACGAGAGGAAGGTTTTCTTTTACCGCCAGTTTTATCTGTTCTCTGAATACCTGTCTTTGAATCTCAGGAAGAGAAAAATTATAATGATAATCCAGGCCTGTTTCTCCTATGGCTACAACTTTTTTCCCTTTTGCCATAGATTTTATTAATTCCAGGATATGACTGTTCATCTCACTGGCAGAATGGGGCTGTATCCCGGCTGATATAAAAATTTTTTCATATGCTTCTCCCAGAATTTTTACTTTTTCAAGAGATGAAGAGTCTGAGCTTATATTTATTATGTGTGTAATTCCGTTGTTAAAAGCTTCTTTTATGACGAAATCTCTGTCTTCATCATATCTGTCAGAATCTAGATGGGCATGGGTTTCTATCATAGATGTTCCTCCTTTTACAGTGAGCAGTGACCAGTGAGCAGTGACCGGTGACCAGTGGTTATAAGTCACTTTTCACTGATCATAATATTAACAAGAGCCTTTCTGCCAAGGTTGTTCGGGTCAAGTTCCACACATTTACGCCAGTGTTCCTCTGCTTTTTCCAGGTTATCGGAGTGGAAATAAAGGGCGGCCAGGGTATAATGTGTTTTTAAATGATCCTTCCAGTCAATTAAAATTTCTTCCAGTTTATTTATGGCCGTATTTATTTTGTTTTCTATTATATATGTAAAAGCAATATGAAATAAAGCATCTTCTTCCGGGGCTGATTTCAGTGCCAGTATTTTATTATAAATCTCTCTTGCCCTTTTATAATCCATACGGGATATTAAGATCCTTCCAAGAAGGTCATGGCATGGATAATAGTCTGGAGATTTCGATATGGTACGTCTTACTATTTTTTCCGCAGAATTAAAACGTTTACTGCCGCAGTAAGCAAGGGCGAGTAAATGGCCGGATTTAAGGAGATTATTGCCTGATAGACCTTTATCTATGGCTTTCCTGAAATATTTGATTGCTTCTCTGTAATTATTCCTGTTAAAAAAGCATCTCCCTGTCATAAAATGAACTTCCGGTTCATCCGGTACGAGGTCTCCGAGCATTATGAAGTATCGGGCAGATTCGTCGAATTTATCCTGACTGAAAAGACAGTAAGCCATATAATAAAGAGCCTGTCCGTCATAAGGATTTTTATCCGTAAATTCCCTGAGAATTGCTTCTGCTGCTTCAAATTGTCTGTTTTCAAGAAGTTTTTTTACATTATCCATAAAAATTTTCCCTGATATTTTATCATATTTTTAATATTTTCCCTATTTCGAATTTACAGTTCACCGGTAACCGGTCACCGGTCACTGATAACTGGTCACTGCTCACTGTAAAAGTCTTCCATAAGTTTCTGTGCCACAGTAAAATGTTTTTCCACATCGAAACATATTAATTCAAGAAAAGATTTTAAATATTCTCTGAAGAGTTCATCACTTAAATGTTCACTTAAATTAACGCTTTTTATTTCTTCATCATAATCAGTTACAAAACCTCTTTTTTGGGCATAATTCCATATCTCCGTTCCAGGCAGAGGATCGAGAGGATGGACATGGACATTCCAGAATTTACTCCTGTTTTTCCGTATGAAATTATAGGTTTCTTGGAGATCATCTTCTGTCTCCGGCGGTGCTCCAATTATAAAGGATGCAGTAACTTCTATACCATAATCATTGCACAGATCAAGCACTCTCTGGTTATCTTCTACTGTCTGACCTTTTCTGTAATATTTCAATATTCTGTCTGACCCGGATTCCGCTCCCAGAAGAATTCTTGTTACATTCATGTCTTTTAATATTTTACATACTTCTTCATTAAAGAGATCTGCCCTTACGGAACAATCAAAAGTGACTTTTTTCTGAAAAGAATGTTCCAGAATAAAATTCCTTATTTTTTCCAGTTTCTTTATATTAAATGCGAATACATCATCAAGGATTCTTACATGGGGATAACTCTCTATACGGTTTATTATTTCAAAAAGTTCTTCTTTTATGTGTTTTACCGGGAAACTTCTGAAGGTCTGAACACAGGAAGAAAGGGAACAGAATTTACATTTATAGGCACATCCCCTTGAGGTGATGATGCAGGGTGTCCAGTCTGTTTCATCTGAAAGACTTCTGTCAGGCACAGGAATTCTGTCAAGAGGTTTTATTGATTCTCTGGCAGGAGTTATTTTTTTTATATTTCCTTCTCTGTATACAATGCCTTTTACGGAGGAAAGTTTTGCCGGATAAAATGCTCCGTCTCTCATATAAAGTTCCAGCAGTTCTTTCATGGTTTCCTCCCCCTCTCCCGTAACACCTATATCTGCCGTATCGGGAAGGGAATAAGGCAATATACTTATATGAGGACCTCCTATTATTACAGGTATGGCAAGATGTTTTTTTATTTCTTCCGATATGATTATAGCTTCTTTAAAATTAAAGCTATTTGATGAAATACCGGCTATATCGGGTTTTTCTTCTATGAGAGATTGAACTGTATCTGCCAGAAATATGTTTTTAAAATTCAGATATTTTTTCAAATAACCGGAAATATAAAGAATTCCCAGGGGAGGATACTCATAATCGAATATATCTGATTTTTCCGGATCTAAAGCCTGTATGAAACCTGCCTTTATAATTTCTCACCTCTTTTATATTTTTCTTTATTTCTTGCTGACTTAAGCATTACTATCGAATAAAACCTCTTTCCCTTCACCCTTCACCCTTCACTCTTCACAATTTTAAATATATTTATGCTCGGTTCAGTAAATCTTTATATCTTTCTGTCATAACTTTTAGAATTCATCGACGGATGTTTCTCCATGTTCTTTATTTTTTTCTTTACTTCTTCAACATCCTGTCCTCCTGAGGAAGCAATATACATGTTCATTTCTTTTATGGCACTGTCGTATTTCCCCTGCTTCTGATGAAGAATACCGAGATTTAAGTGGGCTTCGGAAAGAGCCGGATCTATTTCCAGGGCTTTCAGATAACAGCTTTCCGCTTCTTCAAGCATTTCGAGATTGTTGAAAACTGCGCCCATGTTTGAATAGGCAATCGCACAATCAGGTTTGAGTTTAATGGCACTTTTATATCTGTCCAGAGCCTGGAAAAACATGTCTTTTTTATAATAAGTATTTCCCATATATAAGTGGCTGTCGCCATGAGAAGGATTTTTACTTATAGCAGTCTTCAGATTTTCCTCTGCTTTAATATAATCTTTTCTTTCATAATAAATAAAACCTGAATTATAATATGCCTCTACATTTAAAGGATCATAGAGGAGGCAACTGTTAAATGCTTTTAATGCCTCATCATATTTTCCCATGGCTTTCCATGCAAGACCTGCATAAAGATGAGCTGAAGGCTCGTATTCTTTCAGCCTTACCGCTTTTAGAAACTCCTTGAGTGCTTCTTCTGTCTTTCCTTTTTCCAGAAGTAATATTCCCGTCTGAAGTGTAGCCTGGAAATGTCTCGGACTGATTTTTATTACTTTTTTAAACTCACTTTCTGCAAGAAGATTAAGTCCTTTATTTTTATAGGCCATAGCCAGTTTAAAGTGACCTTTTATATGATAGGGATCGAGAGTCAATGCCTTCTGATACCATTTCACCCCTTCATCGTAGCTGTTAAGTTTTATATAATAGTCGCCCACGTTGATATAGCTTTCCGGATCGTCCTGGTTTGCTCTCATATATTCCTCAAGTTTCAGTAATTCTTTATCTGTTTTTTTATCAGCTCTTTCCCTGACTTCTTTTGTGGCAGCTTTCCCGGATGTTATTTTATCCGGAGGCACAAATTCTTTTGTAACGGCTTCTTTTTTAGGGCCTGTTTTTTCCAGATCATTATAAAATTCTGAAAGATTGGCTTTTGCCTGCTCAAAATCTTTATCTATTTCAATGGCTTTCTTGAAACTCTTTTCCGACTCTTCGTATTTACCCTGTTTATAATAAATGACTCCCAGATTGGAATAAGATACAGGAGAGGAAGGATTGATAGAAATAGCCTGATTTAATGCTTTTATAGCCATGTCATAATCGTTTATTTCCCCGTACAATACACCGAGATTCGAAAATGCAGCACTGTGTTCGGGATCTATGGATATTCCTTTATTCAGTTTCTCTATACCTTCCCTGAAAAGACCGAGTTTACCGCAGCAGTAAGAAAAATTAATATAACCTTCTATGGCTTCCGGGTTTATGTTTATAGCTTTTTCGCACTCTTCCTTCATTTCTTTATATTTATTAATTTTTCCGTATAAATGGCCTATATTTATATAGGCTTCTGTCAGTGAAGGATCTTCTTCCAGTGCTTTTTTGAAATGTTCGAATGCTCTCTCAAGCTCTCCTGTTCTTCCATAGGTTATGCCAATATTACAGTAAGTTTCTGCAAGACCGGGGTCTAATTCCAGTGCTTTATGAAAATAATGGAGTGCTTTTTCGTAGTTTTCTTCCAGCATATAAATATAGCCCATGTTGGAAAGAGAACTGGCAGATCTGCTGTCATATTTAATAGCTTTTTGAAAGGCTTCTCTGGCAAGATCATAGAGACCTTCTTTTGTATAAAATACTCCCAGATTACTTTGAAATTCACTTGCCTGCTTTTTTTTATCCATATTTTCTCTCCGATATTTTTATTGTTCACGTATATATTAACACAATCATAGAGAGAAAACTATAAGATTTCTTATAATTTCTATAAAGGAAAGAAACCGGTATAGAAAGAATTTATATGTAAGAAACGGAAAAGAGAGGTTTTATAAAATGAGATTTCAAAAAAGGATAACAATTGCAAAAGGTCTGTCTTTAAATATTTCTCCGTCAGGTTTGAGTTTTACTGCAGGTGTGAAAGGTGCTTCCATTAATGTGGGCTCAAAAGGGGTGTTTTTAAATACAGGTATACCGGGAACAGGATTGTCTGACAGGAGGCAGATACTTGGCGCCTCCGGCAAACAACCGAAGAGTAAAAGAATTAAAAGTAATGATATAGACATGAATATTTCCCTTGATATGGATGATACAGGCAAAATTTTTATCTATGATGAACATAGGCATGAAATTACAGATGAAAATCTTGTGAGGAAAATAAAAAAAACTGATATGTTCAAAGAACTTTCCGAAGATCTCTGTAATAAAAAGAAAGAAGAAATTGAAGGAGAGAATGAAAAAATTATAAATATTTTTAAATATACTCCCGGAATGATGACAGAAGCTTCTCTCCCGATGGCAGAAGAATATGAAATAAAACCTTACCCCGTTCCTGAGCCTACTATGGAGGAATGTCGTGCCATACTTGAAGAAAAGGCAAAAAAAGAAGTATCAAGCCTGCTGTTCTGGACAAATGATGAAAAGAGGCATGAATATGTAGAAAGCCATATGGCGACAGAATATCAAAAATTACTGGAAAAATGGCAGAAAGACAGAGATGACTTTGAAGCCAGAGAAAAAGCATCTAAAAGATCTGAAGAGATAAAGAAAAGGGAAGAAGAGGAAAAACTGAAGAAAGACCTTCTGGAAAAAAGAATCTCTCCGGAAGATTATATAAATAAATCTGTTGAACATTTGCTGAAATCCATTACTTTACCTCTGGAATTTTCAATTGATTATGAATATGATGTTAATAGAGGTCATTTCCTTGTAGATCTCGATTTGCCTGAAATAGAAAATATGCCCCGGAGAAAAATATCGGCCCTTTCAGGCGGAAAAATATCAATAAAAGACAAAACAAAAAAAGAAGTGAATGATGATTACGTAAAATGTGTCTGCGGACTTGCATTTTTCTTTGCAGGTAGTTTATTCAATATAAGCAGTGATATAAAAAAGATATTAATATCTGCATACACGCAGAGAATGAGTCAAAAAACAGGTAATAAGGAAAATGAATATGTATATTCGGTCCTTTTTGATAGACACATATTTACCGGATTAAATGTAGCGAATATTGATCCTCTGAAGGGCTTCGATAATTTTGAACATATAATAAATATGACGTCTTCAGGTGAAATGAAGAGAATAGAACCGTTCCCTTCTATAACTTGACTTTAAAGATGAGTTGCAATATTATATATTAATATACCGGTCCATAAAAATCTTCCCGTTACACATCACGGAAATGATAGATTATGGAACATTACAGTTTAAAATATATAAGGGAGGTTATTATAATATGGTTCAACACATTAAAGAGTTACTGGATAAAGACCATTATCTCTGTAATAATGACGGATTTCTCTACAGGGTTCCTGAAGAATTGCTAAAGGAATATATCATTAGAGATAATCCAGGTAACGAAGAAAATTTTGATGCAGCTATAGTCTTTGATGAAAGACAGATCTATGAAATTCCTCTTGAAAAATTATCTCTTTACCTTATTCCGGAAGAAGAAAAAGTGCTTTTGCGAGAAAAACTTTTAAAAGTAAATCCCACATGTCTTGAGAAATCTATGGTAGAAAAAGGAAGATTAATTTTATTTGAATATCTTCTTAATAGAATGGAACCCGGGCCGGATGTGGAAGGTTATGTAAGTAATGTAGGAACGAAGACCACTCCTGCTTACACTCCTGCTGCCGGAGCAAAAAATACCGGTAAAGCCAGAGAGACAGGTGGCAATAAAGGACAGCAGGTGGAGAATGCTCAGAAACATCAGCAGAAGGTACACGATGGAGTTCATTTATCTGATGATGCAAAACAGGAAATAAAGAAGGAAAAACCTGCTGAAACAAGGCAAAGATTTCAAAAGGAAACACATGATATAGATCAAAACTATGAGAAACATAAAAAAACTATGGATAAAGATGGAACAGTCAGGTATACCGATGAGAACGGAACGGAAATAGCCTTAAAGAAAAAAAATAATCCTGACGGAACCATATCCTGGGAAGAAAGTCATAAAAGTACAGGTGAAAATGGACAGATAAGTACATCTACTTCCAGTTATACCCGTGATCAGGATGGAGAGTATAAAAAGAATTATAAAATGTCAAAATTTGATAATGAGGAAGCAATGAATCAGAAGAATTCATCTTATTCTACTGATACAACACTCTCTACTGATGATGGCATAAATGCAGCAGGACGGGATAAAGGAGCAAGCACAAACCGTCAGTCTAAAACAGTGGACAGTAATAAAGGCACTTCTACTGAATCTACAGAAAGAATTGATAAGGAAGGTAAAAGTAACATTCAATCTGATGAGACAGGGCCTGCCGGTAAAAAGACTATGGAAGTTACAGACAGTGGCTATACACCTCCACAGGAAGATACCCTGTGGCAGAATCTCTGGGATGGAGTGGTAGGATGGTTTAATCCTTCACAGGGTAGCCCTGAAGCGCCACAACCTGTTGATCCGAGTACTCCTGTACAATCTACTGATTCTGGCGGCTCTACTACAATACCGGGGCCAACGCTTACTCCAACACCGGATACAGAGCCCGAACCAGCGATTACTCCAACACCGGATACAGGTAAGTCGTCATATAAACCACCTCCGCCGCCTCCTATGGAAGGGGGAGGACTTAATTTTTAAAAGTCAAACTCGATGTTCGCTCCTGAAACCATAAATAACTCGCCCGAAGGGCATTAAGTTCTTATTATATAAAAACTAATCGGGAGGTAATATTATGTTAATAGTTCATGTCTTTGTCCATGTAAAAAAGGAATTTATAGAGGCCTTTAAAGAAGCCTCTGTGGAAAATGCAAAAAACAGTGTCCATGAGCCGGGGATTGACAGATTTGATGTAATACAACAGTCTGACGACCCATGCCGTTTTCTCCTTATTGAAGTTTACCGCACTGCAGATGATCCTGCAAAACACAAAGAAACTGCCCATTATGCGGCATGGCGTGATGCTGTGGCTCCTATGATGGCAGAACCCAGGACAAGTGTGAAATACACAAACATATTCCCCGATGAGAAGGGATGGGGTTTATCCTATGAAATTTGAATTTACTACAGCCGGCAGAATTGTTTTCGGCTCTGGCACTATAAAAGAAATACCGTCTCTGGCAGAGGCATTTGGCCGGAAAGCATTACTTGTTACAGGAAGTAATTTCGAGAGAGTTTCCGGGCTGATTAATCTGTTAAAAGAAAAACAGATTTCACCTTTCATCTTCAGTGTGTCAGGTGAGCCTTCTACAGAGATAGTTACTCTTGGTACAGCCATAGCACGGGAGAAAAAGTGTGAATTTGTTATCTCTGCAGGCGGCGGAAGTGTCATTGATACGGGAAAAGCTATTTCTGCCATGATGACCTCAGATGGTCATATCCTGGATTATCTTGAAGTCATAGGAAAAGGCAAAGCTCTCAGAAAAATTCCTGCTCCTTTTATAGCAATTCCGACTACTGCAGGAACTGGCTCTGAAGTGACTAAAAATGCCGTTTTATTTTCACAGGAACATAAAGTAAAGGTAAGTCTGAGAAGTAATCTCATGATACCGAAAATTGCAGTAATAGATCCTGAATTGACTCTGTCTCTTCCTCCTTCCGTTACAGCTACTACGGGACTTGATGCTCTCACACAGCTTATAGAACCTTATGTGTGTAACAGTCCCAATCCGATTGTAGATGCAATCTGCCGGGAAGGCATAAAGAGAGTTTCTCTGTCAATAAGAAAGGCTTACAGTAATGGCGATGACCTTTCTGCCAGGGAAGATATGTGTCTTGCCAGTTTATTCGGAGGCATGGCCCTTGCCAACGCAAAACTCGGTGCAGTCCACGGGTTTGCAGGAACGCTTGGAGGCATGTTCAATGCTCCTCATGGTGCAATCTGTGCACGATTATTGCCTGCAGTTATGAAATTTAACGCGGAAGCTCTGAATGATAGGGAACCTTCTTCACCTGTTATCGGACGTTTTACCGAAGTAGCACAGATACTTACAGGCAATATGTCTGCTACAATTACAGAGGGAGTGGACTGGATTTATTCTCTGTGCAGAGATTTTGCCATCCCATCTCTGTCCGGATACGGTTTAAAGGAAGAGCATATAGAGTCTGTTGTAAAACAATCAGAGAAAGCAAGCAGTATGAAAGGTAATCCTGTGTTGCTTACGGAACATGAATTGGCCCTTATCCTCAGAGAAGTTTTATAATAAATAGTGATTGGTGCTCTGTGATAGGAATTCCTACCGGGCACCAATCAATGTTTATAACTGCCATGACCTTGTGGTCACAACGAAGAATGAGTACCTATTCCTCCCTTCACCCTTCACTCTTCACTCTTCACCCTTCACCTTTCTCATATAAACTCTGCACATTTTGTAAGGCTTTATTACACTTTTTTACACTTCTATAACACTTTAATCACAATTATATCTTATTCTATTATCATCAAATTGCAAATATTAAGGAGGTTTTTACATGCATTATCAATTTAAAGCCATGCAAAAAGCTATGGCATCTGTCGGTGTCAGTAACAGCCTTGCCGATAGGCCTGTTTACCGTCAATTTAAAGAAATAGCCTCTATTACAAACCCTGCCGATGTGGACAGAACCGTTATAGATAATAGAATTAAAGATATAGAACGTATAATTACGATCATAAAAAATACACATATTGCATCAGAAAAGGTTAAGGCAGTTATGGAGCCTATTAACAGGCAGATAATAGAAGCTCTAGAAGCATATCTCTCAGCATGGAGAATGATGATAACCTTTCACGATGAAAAACTTCTGGAGAAGGCCAAGGAAGAAAAAATAGAAGAAAAGATAATTTCTGATGAAGATATGGATGAGTGCCCTGATGATGATGAAGATTATGAAGAATCAGAAACAGATAAAGTATATAACAGAATATTGATGTTAGCGGAAAATGCAGAAACTACCTTACAGGATGCTGAACAATTAATGAAAGATACATTTAATGATAATAATATGGATGGAGAATAATTTTGTTGTAAAATATTACATGTTTTAACAAATTGTTATGATTTTGAGAAAGTTTCGTAATATCTTCACTCTAAAATATTTGTGGGAACTATATTACTGATGTTCATCAAAAGGAGGAAGAACAGATGTTTGGTGGTCTGGGTTCAATAAACAGATTTAACATGAGCAGCATAAGCTCAACAGGTTCTACAACAAGTTCGACAGGTTCAGGTACATCCTCGTCAGATCTTGACGAGAAATTTGCGGAATTTGTGGATGGTCTTAGTGACGAAGAGAAAGAAGAATTGGAGAGTAAGTTATCCCAGGGGCCTCCGCCGCCTCCGCCGCCCGGTATGGGAAGCATGTCTTCTGCTGGTTCTACTCAGGAAACATCGCTGGCAAGTGAGGTTCGTGAGAAATTTGAAGATTTTATGTCAGAGCTCAGTTCCAGTGAAAAGAAGGAATTACGCAATGCCATACAGTCAAACATGCAGGAATTAAGTATGTTTGGCGGTATGGGCAGTATGCTCGGTGGTATGAGCATGCTGGGAACTATGGGCAGTATGTTTTTCAGTTAATTATTACTTACCGATCTTTTTTGAGTATGTTTTATTAACCCGCCTTCCGGCGGGTTTAATATTTTCTTATGAAAACTATTGTCAAAAATATTAAAATTTAATACAATATATAGTAATTTTACTGAAGTGAGCATAAATAATTAATATTTAAAATTGTGAAGGGTGAAGAGTGAAGGGTGAAGAGGTTTTATTCGTTATTAATGCTCAAGTCAGTAATGTAGAGGAATTTTCATTGTTTTTATACAGTTGAAAGTTTAATGTTGATAGTTCAGGATTAATTTCAACTTTAAACATTCAACGGTAAAAAAATAATCTGAACAGGGTTAATTTATATAGAAAGAAGGTTTTAGCAAATTATGATTAAGATTTTATTCTGTAATATCCTTGTTTTTTTATTATGTTTAAGTTATGGATACAGTGCTACTCTTCCTCAGGCCAAAGGGCCTGACGGTGAAAAACTTGCCGGTATAGCTCTCGGAGACAGTCTGGCAGATGTTATAAAATTACTCGGAGAACCTGAAAAGAAAACAGAGCCTGTAGAGGAACCTGCCACCGGCTATAAGGTTCAACAGTATATCTATAAAACAAAAGGAATTAAAGTATCTCTTGATTTGAATGATAAAAAAGTAATTTTTGTATCTATAGAATCTCCCTGTGTAAAAGGTACGCTCAGGGATGTTAAAATAGGTGATCCTGAAAGCAAAGTAAGAAAAAATTATCTATTATCAGATTCACAGGGCCATGCCCTGGATAAGTCGAGCCTGGCAAATAAAAGTGCTTTTTGCGGAGATGTATACTGGGCCATCATGTTCGTTTTCGATAAAGCAGGTAAAGTAAAAAGCATTTCCATGGGAGCTTTTGCAGAGTAGAATAGTCCCGGAAAAAATTTAGAATGGAGGATGTTTTGTGTAAATTTATTATGGAATAATGCAGAAATTTACATGAAATTTATGACACAGCCGAAAAAATTATGGAAGATATTATGCTGCTTCTTATATATATTATATCTGTAATTACCTTACCTGCTATAGTTATTGTTCTTATAGTTTATGCAGATTATAAATTAACCCATTATGTATGGCAGAAATTTGCCCGTCAGGAAGGTCTTAAAGTTTACCATGGCAATTTTCTTGGATTGAAAGATATAAAACCATCTGTAAAAGGATTATACAGGGGGCTTGATTTTAATTTATCCCTTGTTGATATATCCGGCAGAAGAAAAAGTGTCCATACAACTATAGTGATAAAGCTTCCGGATAAGAACAGTTATAATTTATCCATCTGCCCTTCATATCCTTTTCAGAGGTTTGCTACAGGGCTGTTTGATTCGGCAGCTATAACAAGAAGTTTTTCTTATGAAGAAACTGTTACGGATGATCCGGAAT